>JAFNQK010000257.1 GCA_017386165.1 Treponema sp. | reverse complement strand
TGAAGAACAATCATTCGCTGTTTAGCAAGCTTCATCTTTTCTTTATCGAGAATGTAACTGTCTTTGAGACGGAGGTAATCCTGTTCGTTAAAGAAGCGCTCTTTCTGAACACGGGTCATATAAAGAATATCCAGGTCGCCGATTACATCTTCAAGGCGTTCTGCTGTGGTGTACTGAACATTCTTTGGCTCAAGAATATTTTTTACCATGTATTCTGGCATCTGAAGTTCTTTTGGACTGATAAATACAAACTTGTTGTTTGGATAAAGGCTCATTGCCTGAGTAAGAGAGTGAACTGTTCTACCAAACTTAAGGTCTCCACAGAAACCGATTGTCTGTCCTTCTGTACTTCCCAAAAGGCGACGAATTGTAACCAGGTCGGTCAAAGTCTGTGTTGGATGACTGTGTCCTCCATCCCCTGCATTGATAATTGGAACTGCAGAGTACTTACTAGCCAGGAGTGCAGCACCTTCTTTTGGATTTCTCATCGCAATTACATCTACATAAGAACTTACTACACGGATTGTATCCGCAAGAGTTTCACCCTTTGTTCCCGAAGTAACCGAAGCATCGGCAAATCCTTCTACTGTTCCGCCCAAATGGAGCATCGCTGCCTCAAAAGAGAGTCTCGTTCTGGTACTTGGCTCAAAAAAAAGTGTCGCAAGAATTTTCCCACGACACACATCTTGAAAAGCTACTGGATCAACAATCATCTGTTCTGCTAATGAACAAATTTCGTCAATTTCTGAAACCGTTAAATCATTTGGTTCAATTAGATGACGCCCTTTTAACATTACTTTAGTACTCCTTTCTAGTATTTTTTAGATTATAACAGATGGAGTACTTTGTTGCTACATTTTTATATGAAAAACATAAAATTAAAAGGTTGCGTTTATACCGATAGAAACCAACTGCGTAGTCACCATATTATCAATTCCGGCCAGACTGATATCCATAAAGCAGTTATAATTATTTGAAGAAGAAGTGAGTTGTCCAACATTAGGGGTAAGCCCCAGCTCAAGTCTCAGATACAATCTGTTAAATACCTGCTTGTTCTGATTAAAGGTTTGTTCCATATTTGCGATATGCAAAGTTGAAACTGTATCCTGCGGCAGGTAGATACATCCCTTATCCACTAAAGAAACTCTCAAATCATTGAGATACAGTGCAGAAAGCCCCTTTATAGCCCGCTGACAGTCCCAACCAAAGAGCAAAAGCTCTCCCGCCCAATTGATTATTGGATGACCGCTAATATTATAGGTCGAGTCATAGTCAAAAAGATATTCTTCTGCATTTGTCTTAATGCTTTTTGAAGTTGGAAACAGAGAACCAGATAATCTGAGAGGAAGATTAAAACACAGATTTTCGGCACAGTCAAAAGGAAGCAGACGAGGAATAGAAAGTCGAGCTCTACCACCTACTTCGATAGCATTTACAGTTATGACAGGATTATCTTCTACCCGCATATTAAGCACATTGTATGCAAGAGCATCCAGAGTTAAACCAAGCTTCTGATATTTTCCAGGGCCAGTCTTTTTGGAAATCGAATAAGATAAACTTGCAACATTCTGCGTAAAGAAGAATGGAGTATTCAAATATTGTTTATCGTAAACAGGAAATCCAAAATCATCAGTGACTGTAGCCCCCGAAGAATTTAACAGAGCGGGAAATTGAGATTTTCTTCCGTAATAAGAAACACTTTCCAATCCAAAAACGAGAGAAGAGAAGCGTCCAAATGGAATACCACTTGAAACAGAACCTGCCAAAGATTCTCTTGCCCAGCCGTCCAATCTGAATTCTGAAGTCAAATTAACAAGATAAGAAAAGAGCGAAGTCTGTGTTCCATTTTTGTATGTCAGAGAAAGAACCCCAGGATTTTGGCTCAAAATATTCCATCCGCAGGACAGCTGCAAAAGCCCTGCATTCCACGGGTCACTGGTAATATATGTTAATCCCAGTAAAGGAGTATTCTGAGCTATTGAATAGGAAATTTTATCGTCAAAATCGTATACAACAGCAGAACTTACAGGAAGGAAAATTCCTCTCACCAGAAAACTAAAGGGATTATATTTTGTACTCTTTTCGTTAAATTCTGCAAAGGTCTTTGGCGCCATAGGAAGAAGAATATCACTGTGTCCTGGTAATTTTTCATTCACCTTATTTTCGACAACATCTTGTGACGGAATGTATGGTTCCAAAAGTGGCATTTCCTTCTTTTCAACCTGAAGCGAAGTAATTTTGTCAGCCTGAATATTTTTGGTATAAAGACTGTTAAAGCGATAACACTTGGCAATATATGCAACCTGCTTTCCGTCATCCAGAACCACAGGAGAATAAACCCCACCGTTCAAATTAACATTTTCAAAAGAAACATTTCCTGAATCAAGATTAATAAATCCTAGACTCGGAAGTGCACCTTTTTTAATCCAGGTAAAATAGACATTGTTATTGTCATCTGCGTTTACATTTTTAAGGGTAATCCTCTGATTTTCCAAAGAAGGAATTTCATATTCCTGCATAGAAGAAAGAGAAGTATCCGTAACACAAATCTTAGTCTGAATGCCATCGATAAGTAAAAGTACAATCTGCCCATCTTGGCCGGCCTGAGTTCCATCCTGAATCATACTGTTAGAACTCAAATAACGTTCTGCGTATTTTTCAAAGCCCTTTACCCGGTTATTTTTCATTACAATTTTGTAACTGACAAGCTTATTATTGTGGTCTTTGTATTCACGGACAAATAGAAAATAATCTTCTCCAGACTTGAAAACCCTTGCATCGGTGAGTCCAGACTGATTAATTGTGTGGAAGGTTCCTTTCTTTACGTCAAAAATTCTTGTTCTCATCTTTACAGTAGAAGAAAGAACGCTGTATTCATTCAAGGCAACAAAACGACCATCCTTAGAAATTTTTGCACTTTGAAGATTGCGGCCTGTAAAAAGTTTTTTAGTCTGATAGCCGTTTTTGCGTGAAGAATCGTTTTTTAGAATATAAGCAGCCTGAGAGTTTTCGTCAAAATAGAAAAGACCGTTTTTATAAGATGAAAGATTTTCGTACAAAGCCCCGGACTTGTTTTTAGAAGAAACTTTTTCGTCAGACTTAAAAAAATCCTTTATTCCACGCTCTTTAACCAGCTCATAAATCGTATCTTCAGGCACCTCTATATCGCCATAGAACATACCCCAGGCAAGATCTATGCTCATATTATAGTTCTTTTTAAATGCGCCTGTTACAGTGAGTCTTTTTAGATTTACAAGGTCATACCACCAGCTGGCATATTTTTCCATTCCATATTTTTGAACAAGCCACTGGTCAAAAGCCCCGTTGAAATAATAAAAGTTTCCGCGAGGATAATCGTCCCCAGCTCCCTGGACCGTATAGTAAGAAGGAAACTTTCCTTCGATTTTTGCCTGTTTTACCATCTGATTACTAAATTCATCGTTGAGACGGCCTTCTCCTGTACTACTTTCACTGACTAAAGTAGCACCTTCTGCCCGACCAGAAGTAACCATCAAAGCGGAGGGATTGATACAATCACCAAAAATCGCCCTTATTACTGCCCAGCCCGCAGCATGCATATTAAAAGTAAAGGCATGGGTAGCTTCATGCTTAAATGTGGAAAGCATCTGTTCTGTAAATACTGCTAAATCTTCAATACTGGCTGTATCATACATTACGATGTGATTATAAGGAGTACTTGTCCAATAAGCATTGAACTGTTCTACCTTTCCCGTAAATACAACCGGCATAGGAATTGTAATAGAAGCGTTACATCCAAACTCTTTTGCAATATCTTCATAAATCTTGTCCGCATTCTGAGAGAGAATGAACGCTGAGTTTTTGCATTCCTCTGGATAAACGATATTGAAATATTTTGTAGAATAAACACTAAGTTTTTTATGTCCGCTCATAACGCCCCCGTGAGCGAACAGTGTATTAATAGCTAAAAAAACAATAAGAACAAATGAAAATACTTTTTTCATATAAATCCCTCTTAAAAAAAAATTGTTCAAGCGGGTCCCAGCGACGACGAAAATCAAGGAATCTCCCTTCTGAGGGGCCCCCTTGCTTTTCGTCTGCGTCCCACTTAAACAATTTTTGTTCACCGAATAAAAACTATTTTCTTATCCGTAATTTAAAAATCCAACTGATCCATGCGAGCTACATCTTTTGAGTAGTCTACGCCTTCTACGTCAAAGCCGTTTGTTGCAAGGAAGTCATGCTTGTAACCTTCCAGGTCACAGCGTTCTGCAAGATTAGAATCATTTACTCCGTCCATTAACTTAGCAACTTCTGCCTGAACGTCGTCCTGCATTTCCCAATCGTCTACACGGATGCGGTTTTCTTCGTCAACAGGAACTTTTCCGGCACTTGCATTTTCGCCAGTGTAAAGGCGTTCTGCAAAAAGGCGTTCCATCTGTTCGATACAGCCTTCGTGTGTTCCCTTTGCTTTCATAACCTTGAACAATACAGAAAGATAAAGAGAAATAATTGGAATAACTGCAGAAGAGCGAGTTACAAGACCTTTGTTTACAGAAACATAAGCGGCTCCGCCAAGTTCGTCAGCAAGCTTCTTGTTAAGCTTTTCTGCTGTTTCTTCAAGATCTTTCTTTGCTTCACCGATTGTACCATCGCGGTAAATTGCGTGGCTCAATTCTGGTCCGATATAAGAATATGCAACTGTGCGACAG
>JAFNQK010000256.1 GCA_017386165.1 Treponema sp. | reverse complement strand
GAGTACACAGTCTAAACTTCTCCTTGCTTCCGGTTATGCCCTTGTTGGTCGCAAGGATTATGCAAGAAATCTTGTTTCTCAGGAAAAAATTGCCGTTTCTTATTACAGATTGACAGGTGGAAACTTTGGTTCTTCTATCCGCGAGCAGGCAATTGCCCTCATGGCATTTAATTTGTGCAATGACAATGCAAACGCGTCAAGATTTGCTAAAAATGTTGCAACAAATCTTTCAGCTGATAAATGGTTAAGTACACAGGAAACTGCATGGTCTCTGTTTACCCTTCTTCCTTATTACAAGGCAGAAGATTCTAATGTTGCTTCATATTCAATTTCATCTAACGGTGAAAAAATCGAAAATCATATAAACGGAACTGTATCTATTGAAGAACTTAAGAGCTCAAGTCAGGACAAGCAGTTTGCAGAAATTACAAATACTGGTTCAAAACAGATTTTCGGTACTCTTTATGCAAGCGGAATGTCTCGTCCTGGTACAGAAAAAGCTCAGGCTGATGGATTGTCTTTGACTGTTTCTTATAAGGATTCTAATGGAAATACTGTTACACCTAAGAATTTAAGACAGGGCGACAGCTTTAAGATTACAGTAAGAGTTTACAATACATCTGGTAAAGATCTTGAAAATCTTGCACTTACAATTCCTGTTCCAACTTGCTGGGAAATGGCTAACGACAGAATTACAGACGACACAGAATCTTCACATCAAAACTATCGTTATATGGATATCAAGGATGATGCTGTGTACACATATTTTGACTTAAAGAATAAAAACTCTGTGGTTTTCGATTATGAAGCTACAGTTGCATATAAAGGCAATTATTTTGTACCAGCCATTCATGCCGAAGCAATGTACGATAATGATATAAGTGCAATTGTTCCTGGAACTTATGTTGTTCAGGCAAATCAATAGTCCTAAACAGAAAAAACAAAAGCTGATTAACTGTTTAATCAGCTTTTGTTTAGTTTATTCTTACTTATTTTTTTATCCTCTTGGATTTTCTCAATCGAAAAAGCATTATTCCTACGCCTTATACGACAGGAATAATGTTTTAACTGGTGCAAGTGTTGCTGATGACGGTCAGTGGCGTTTTGCTCCCGGAAAAGTTCCCTATAAATTTGAAAAAGCAATCATTACTTTTGAGGACAAGCGTTATTATCGACATCATGGAATTGATTTTATTTCTATATGCCGTGCTTTTTATTACAATGTTACTCAAAAGAAAATCGTTTCCGGCGGTTCTACCCTTACCATGCAGACTGTCCGCCTTCTGGAACATAATCCAAAGAGAACAATTCTTCAAAAAGCCCATGAGGCCTGGTATTCCGTTTTAATCGAATTAAGATATTCCAAAAAGCATATTCTTGAATTATATGCTGCCAATGCCCCTTTTGGCGGCAATGTAGTCGGTCTTGAAGCTGCCAGCTGGAGATATTTCAGGCGTTCTCCTGACAATTTGACCTGGGCAGAAGCTGCAACCCTTGCTGTTCTTCCAAATCAGCCAAGTTTGGTTTATCCTGGTGCCAATAAAGAAAAGCTTTTAAAAAAACGAAATTATTTACTTACAAAATTATATAGCCAGGGATATTTTGATAAAGAAACCTACGAATTATCCCTTCAGGAACGCATTCCTGAAAAGGCCTTTGCCCTGCCGGATTTAACTCCCCATTATCTTGAATATCTCAAAAAGAACAGTCATAAAAAAACAAAATTCTACACAAATCTGGATTATTCAATTCAGAAAAATACGACACGAATTCTTGAATACTGGTCATATAATTTTTCCAAAAAAGGAATTAATAACGCTGCGGCAATTATTATTGATACTAAAACCGGAGAAATCTTAGCCTACTGCGGAAATACCGGATTTTATCAAAATAAAAGAAACCTGGATTCCTATGCGGTTGATATGATTCAGGCACGGAGAAGTTCCGGAAGTTTGTTAAAGCCTTTTTTATATTCTGCCATGTTGGAAAATGGAATGATACTGCCTTTGCAGATTGTAAAGGACATCCCTATCCGTATTGGGAATTACCGGCCTCAGAATAATGTTCCTCTTTACAGGGGCGTAATTCCTGCTGACGAAGCATTGTCCCGCTCACTAAATATTCCTGCAGTTCTTGCCTTAAAAGAATATAGAATCAGCGCCTTTCTGGATTTTTTAAAGAGATGTGGATTTACAACCTTTAACCGAAAAGCCGACGATTACGGACTTCCGCTTATTCTTGGCGGCGGAGAAATTACTTTGTATCAGGCAACCCGTGCTTATGCTCTGATGATGAAAAAGGCCTGTCTGGAAAAATCGAGCTATCCTGCCAGCTCAGGTTCCTGCTATCTTACTCTGGATGCCCTACAGAAAGGAATCCGCCCTGATGAAGAAGCCTTGTGGCAGAATTATGCCCATTCAAAGAAAATCTCCTGGAAAACCGGTACCTCCAGCGGCAATCGCGATGCCTGGGCAGTAGGCACAACTAAAGAATACACAATCGGTGTATGGGTGGGAAATGCAGATGGCACCGGAAACAAGGAACTAACCAGTGCTGGAACCAGCGCCCCTCTAATGTTTGATATTTTTTCTTCTCTCCCTGCAACCACATGGCCTGAGGTTCCATATGATGACCTTAAAGAAGTTGAAATATGTGCTTATTCCGGATATTTAGCGGGCCCTGACTGTACTCAGGTTAAAACTGGATATAAACCACGAAAAGCCCCTTATACAAAGATTTGTCCTTATTGTACTTCAGTTTCATTTACTCCTGACTTAAAATATCAGGCTACTGTTGAAGATATGAAAGATGAATATCAGGGACAAATGCCCGTAATTCAAAAAAGATTTGTTCTTCCGCCTTTACTTGAATACTATTATACAAAGCATGCCTATAACTATAAAAAGTTACCTGCCTTTATTCCGGGCCATCAGCAAAAGTCCCCACAGGATTTAAGTATCGTATTTCCTTTGGAAGGTTCTTTGATTGTTATACCGATTGAAATTGACGGCAAGCAGGGCTCCGTTATTTTAGAAGCTGCCTGCCGCGAAAAAAGTACTGAATTGTATTGGGATTTGGACGGAAACTACCTTGGTATGACAAAAAATGTTCATCAGATGGCAGTTTCACCGTCCTTTGGAAAGCATGTCCTTACCGTTACTGATTCAAACGGAACACAGAAAGTAAGGACATTTGAAATTATAGAGAACTGATGTAATCGCCAAATACCCAGCCTTTGATTCCATCTTCTTCGGCTTCAACTTCGTACCAGAAGTTTTCAGAATCTCCAACTTTTGATTTGAGCTTTGTTTTGTTGGTTACATAAACTGTTGTTGCAGCGTCAGAAAACTGCCCTACTACATCGCCCTTAATTCCAGGAAGACTTCGAACATTGATTTTTGAATTTGTTTCAGGATTGAGAACTACCATGTAAGCTTCGACAGAATCAAAACCTGTTTCTGATAAATCATCGTTAGATAATTCTTCACGGATAGAATCAAAAAGTGTCTGAACTCCTGGTGACAATCTTAATGAATTAATGTTTTTGAGAAGTTCCTTCTTTACTTTTTCATCTTTTGCCTGATTAATTTTATCGCGGATTACAATTGCTGTGATATCGTCTTTGTAAATGCTTATGTTCTGGTTGAGAATATATCCAGTTCTCTGTTTATATTCATTGTTATCAAAATATGTAATCTGAGATAAAGCAATTTTACCATTTACGATAACATTTTCGCCTTTTGTAATTACGTCACCTGTTGTAAGGGCATAATCGTAAAAATCGGCCAAATCTGCTGAGCGGTAAAGCGCTGATGGAACTGTAATAATTGCTAGAGTCTGATTGCTTTTTACGCGGTCAGTAAGTGTCCAGAATTCCTGTCCCTTTACGATTACTTTTACAAAAGTACCTTCTACTTTTTTGTTTCCGCTTAATCTTTTTGCAGAAACAATCTGGTCATTATCAATCTGGATTTCTGTTCCCTGTGTGAGAGCCTGGGTCCAAACCATATCTCCGTCAGTGTTCTGAACATATAACGGACCATCTTTCTGGAGCATATAACCTTTTACTGGAGAAGCAAATGTTAAAGATGCACATACAAATAAACTGATAAATGCAAAAATCGATTTTTTCATATTATTCTTCATCTCCTGTTTCTTCTGATTCTTCTTCTACTTCTGAAGTTTCTTCGTCTACTTCAGTTGAAGCTTCTGTTTCTTCGTTTTCTTCTGCTGCTTCAACTACTTCTTCTGCAACAGTTTCTTCTTCAAGTACTCTGTCAGGAAAAGCAGCCTTGTATTCAGCTCTTAAAGCATCTTTTACTTCTGGAGAACAGTTTAACTGCAATGCATTATTGAATACTTCTTCTTTTACAGTTTCATTTTTTGTAGACTTGAGTTTATTAAGCATTCGCAAAACCAGAACATCTTCCTTATCATTTGACAATACATTCTGCTTTACATATACCGATCGATAAGTTTTGTCAGTTCTGTATGAAATCTTCTTAAACTTAAAAGAAGGATCTTCTGCGATCACTTCATCATTACTTACTGCTACAATTGTAAGAGCCGGAACAGAAATGTTTGTTACAGCAGCAATATCCGGGTTCTGATATACCAATGTGTCTTCAAGAACAACGCTTTCGACAGCATTCTGGGCAATTAAAGCAGTCTGAATCCAGTAATCCTTGTTGTCAAATCTTACTTTAACAAATTCGGTTTCATCATTTTTTCCTTCTCTTGCAGCCATTTTGCTGGAATCGGGATAAACTTTGAGACCTGTACCATTGCTGAGTGTTGTTGACCATTTCATTGAACCATCTTCGTTTTCTGTCCAAAGAGATCCGTCCTGATAGATTAATACAGCACTATCAAACTTTTCTTCCTGTTTTTTATTACAACCTGCAAACAAAATTGCAAAGATTGCAACAAAACCTAATAATTTTTTCATAATAAACTCCTTATTATTTATTTTATTTTCTTTATAAACGAATTAAAATCTGACCCGCTGATGACGGCGTCTGGGTAAAAGTATATTCCGTTTTCAAGGTCCAAAATTTCTTCTTCTATGCAACCTATAACAGCATTAAAATCCGGGTCGTTAAGGGAAATATCTTCGATCGGGGATTCAGTTTCATTTTCGTAATCTTTGGAATATCTTGTTTTGTTAAGATTATTTTTATCACAAAAAACATTCCATAAAAAACGAGCACAAATTATTTTTGTGACAGGACTGTCTTTTTGAATATTTAGAGAAGATTTTCCTGCTGCAGGTTCGAATAATTTTGCTTTTACGGATTTTGTATACAAATCTTCTTCTTTCTGGGTTTTTCCAAGTGTTAAATTATACAACAGATTTGAATACTGATTTGTAAGTACAAGCATATCGCCTATGGTAATGGCATTTTTATACAGGAGTTTGTTTCCAGAATCAGTCTGATTTATTTCTCGTAAAGTCCATGCCTGGTTTCTAACGTCGCTGTAAATAGTTTTATAATTTGAATTTAATGAAATAAATGCCTGATCCATTTTTGCAACCGTTCCCAGGTAATCCTTTTTGATAAAAAGATTCAGGCCACTTTCCAAAAGTAGATAAGGTTTGTATTCTTTGCTGTTGCTGAGAGTCTCGAAATTTTCAAATAAGCCAAGTCGTGAGCCCAGTAATAAAGTCTGGAGGTCACCTTTATAAAAATTATTTGAAAGGTCATAACATTCTTTTGCCTTTGATACCTTCTGCTCAAATATCAAAACCCGGCCTTTAAGGGAATAAAGCATTGCTTTTGTCTGTTTTGTAAGGGCTTCATCAGATAAAAGTTCGTCAATCTGATTGATTAATGCTTCATAATCATTAAATGAATAATGCTTTTTGCTTGTAAAATTATTTTTTTCAAGTAAATAAGAAGCATCCATGTTGCAGATTTGCTGTTCAATTTCTGTTAATTCTTCTACTTCTTCTGTAAAAATTGAATTAATCATCTTGTCCTGCTGAAGAGATACGCAGGAGGTAAAAATCAAACTAAATACAAGTCCAGTGAGTAATAAAATCTTTTTCATATTATCTTAAATTCCATGCATTTAAAGTATTGTCGAGAGTTAAAACAAAGGTGTCTGAATTATGATCTCCGTTGATGTCAGCAAAAGCTGGTTTTCCACATCCCGCCAAAGGATATCCTGAAAGTAATTCAAGTTTTTCGCTAAAGCCGTAGATTAAGTTTCCGTCGAGACCGATATAGATGTTGCAGATATCATTCTTTTGTGGAGAATCAGCGTATAAATAGCCTAAACGTGTTTTTGCATTTGGAATGATAACAGAAAGAATTCTGCCTTCTGTAGATAGTCTGAAAATACGTCCATTATCGCTTAATGCAAAGAAATAATTTCCATTGCTTACGACATTTGTGTAAAAGATTGACTCAAGTTCATTTTCAAAGCTTGTGACTGGTTTTAGATTTTCCCAGAGATACAAAGTTCCTTTTTGAGTTACAAAAGAAATATAAGTAGAGTCGTTTTTCTTTATGATTGCAGGCGAGCCGTAGGCGATTCCCGAAATTTCAAGAGGTTTATTATTATTTATTAGAACTTTATCTTCGTAAACATAAATTTTACCCTTAAAACTTTTTTCATAAAGGGCTACTGTATTTCCACATACAGAAGGTGTATTTTTAATTGCGGCAGAAGAAGGAATTTCAACTTCTGTAATAAGTCCTTTACTGTCTACAAAACAGAGTTCATTTTCTGTGGTGGTAAATACAATTCCATCTTCGTATGAGGCAGGACCAGATGCAGGCGTTTTTCCTGTTATAAAAATTTTCTTTTCTGTATCATCCAGATTCTTGTTGAAAATATAAACTGTACCGTCTTTTGTTAAGGCCCAGAGTGCATTTTCTGATTTTGGATTTTTCTCTTCAATTATCCAGCTTTCAGAATCGAGTTCAAATTTTTGAATTTCCATTGAAGAAACATTCATTGCTTTTATATTTTTTGAGTTTTCAAGCCAGAAAATCCTGTCTGCTTTTTTACCGGTACCGGAATACAATTTATAATCAGATTTTCCTTCAAGTTTTATCGGGAATCCTGGAACTGCACGCAAATCTCCTGCTTTTCTTGAGCAGGCCTGGAGACTAAAGGAAACAGCATTATCTTTAAGTCTCAAATTACAAAGTCCAACTGAATAAAGCTGCAAAACTTGTGACATCTGAGAATTATTCTGCAAAAAGAATGGAACGCTTCTTTCAAGATCATAGAAAAGACTTAGTGATGTATCCATTTTTTGTTTATCAGAGGCTGCAAGCCAGTTTGGATTTTTAGAAATCTTTTTATTTTCGTTACTGCTTGTAAAAATTGCAGATAGGGGTTCCGGAGACATACAAAAATAAATGTAATTGTCGATTACCATGTAGTAAGGACTCGGAAGATTAATATTAAACACTCCTAAAAGTCCCTGCAAAAAGTCCGGAAGCATCAATTTTGGAAGACGCACCCCATTTAAAATAAGACTTGTGTCATCTTTTATAATTATCGAATTAATAACCTTTTCAAAAATTTCCTGACGCTTTTTTTCATCGTTTATTTGAAGTGCAAAAACAGGTTCGTTGAGTCCTTCGATTCCCAACAGTGCGTATTCTTTTCCTGTCCATGAGCATAACAATTCTTCAAGACTGAGATTGAAGAAGGTCTTGCACAAAGGTTCTGCTTTTTCCCATGGATTTGAATTTTTTTCAGAAATTACAGGAATCAAAGTGTCCCTGATATTTTCAACTGTTCCGATATTAAAAATTGTATAATACTGAACAATATTAGGGAGTTTTGAAACAAGAGCCGGCATTGAAGCTTCTTTTAGAGTAACTGAATCCCCGTTTACAGGCTTAAAAGGAATCTCTCCAGAAATATTAATTTGCGAGTCAGTAAGATTAAAATTAATCATGCTTAGTCTGTTACTTTGAGTTAGAGGAACAACTTTTTTAACAAGATCGTTAGAGCCTTCAAGCATTTTGATGAGCTTTTCGGCATCAACAACGATTTTGATTTTTGAACCGGTTTTTGATTTTATTGTTTCAAGGTCTTCCTTTGTGTAATCTTCACGATAATTTTTTGAGAAGGAACTGTACAATTTTTCTACCGAAGAAGTGATTACAACAAGATTTTTACAAGGCTTTAAATACAGTTTTGAGTCCCCTTGTCCATATGAGAAAAAGTAAAAATCCTCATTTTTAACAAAGTTCAAATCTTTAATGTTAAGGGATGGAAGAATAAATTTGCTCAATCGTGTAAAGCTTGATAAAAAGCCCATATTAATTACAGCAACATATTCTTTTGTATCAGGATAATAACCTGCACAGATTTTTCGATTGAGACAGAGTCTTGCAAGAGGATTTTTTCTAAGACTTGATTTTCTAAAATCTATAAAAGTCCCTCTGAGGGAAGAAAAATCTTTAGATGATAAAAAGATATCTATTGCTTCTAAATCAAGAATCGGGTCAAAGGCTTTAATGGCAGAATCAGTCTGTATATAAGCAGCATATTCTCTTGGAATAACGGATTCAATTGGCTTTTTATTAAAAATAGAAAAACAAATCCAGATAACAAGCACAAGAAGAAGAACTAAAAAAACTTTACCAATAAACTTAAGGATATTCAGTGCAACATTACTTTTCTTTTCTTTTTTCATTCAATATCTCCGCAAGTTATAAATACTTTTTATGACAATTCTACCCTATTTTGTATAAGAATGTAAATAAATAGAAATAAAATTTCAAAAAGTGTTTTCATTAATTATAAAATGTTTTATATTTATAATGTTGTTTGATTTATTTATCAGCAACAATTAATGGGTTATTTTGTACAAGGAGACACATTTATGTCTAAAAAGATTACTATTATTGGTGCAGGACAGGTAGGCTCTACAATCGCTTACGCTCTTACTTTAAAGATGCTTGCTTCCGAAATCGTTCTTATCGATATTGCTAAAGACCGTGCAATGGGAGAAGCTATGGATATCCGTCAGGGTACTCCATTTATTGGTCCTGTTTCAGTACACGAGGGAGACTATGCAGATGCAAAGGATTCGGATGTTGTTGTTCTTACATCCGGTGTTGCCCGCAAGCCTGGTCAATCTCGTCTTGAACTTGCACAGACAAATGTGGACATTACAAAATCAATCATTCCTCAGATTACAAAAGTTGCTCCAAATGCAATTTATGTAATTGTTGCTAATCCTGTTGATATCCTTACATATCAGTTTGTAAAAACTTCTGGAATTCCAGCTGATCACATCATCGGTACTGGTACAATGCTTGATACAGCTCGTTTCCGTGCCCGCATCGCAGAAACATATCAGATTGGTCAGGAAAATGTTCACGGTTATGTATTCGGTGAACACGGAGATTCTTCTTTCATTCCATGGTCACTTGCAAATGTTGGTTCTATTCCAGTTGATAAATATTCAGTTGCTTATGAAAACGGTCACCTTAATGAATTCAACAAAGACGACGTAGAAGACTACGTAAGAAAGTCTGGTGGAATCATTATTGCTGCTAAGAAATGCACAAACTATGCAATCGGTATTACAACTGCAACACTCTGTGATGCATTGAGTTACAAGACAGGTACATTGCTTACCCTTTCTTCAATGCTTAACGGAGAATACGGAATTTCAGACGTATGTCTTTCAATTCCTTCTGTTGTATCTTGTGAAGGTCTTAAGAGCCACCTCGTTGCTCCTCTTACAGACGAAGAAATCAAGTTGCTTCAGCACAGCGCTGACTGCTTGAAAGATGTAATCAAACAGATTAACTTCTAAAAAAATACGGTGGTTTTGGTTACTGAGCTTTGTCGAAGTACGGAACCACCTTTTTTATAAACTCAGGTTATTTCGACAGGCTCAATAACCGCAAATGGAAAATAAAATGGAATACAAAATTGAACATGACTCAATGGGCGAAGTAAAAGTTCCTGCAGATAAATACTGGGGAGCTCAGACAGAACGCAGCCACGAAAATTTTGAAATCGGTGTTGGAATTGAAACAATGCCTCGTGAAATTACAAAGGCTTTTGGCTATCTTAAAAAGGCAGCCGCAATGGCAAATAATGCCCTTAAACCAGAAAAAATGACTGACGAAAAACTCAAGGCAATCAGTCAGGCTTGTGATGAAGTAATCAGCGGTTCTTTGAACGACCACTTTCCACTCGTTGTATGGCAGACAGGTTCTGGTACACAGAGCAACATGAACGCAAACGAAGTTATTGCAAACCGTGCTAACGAAATTGCCGGTAAAAAACTCTGTCATCCTAACGACGACATCAATATGAGTCAGTCTTCAAATGATACATTCCCAACTGCCCTTCACATTTCGGCAGTTTCTGTAATAGAAGACAAGCTTTTCCCTGCTATCGATACTCTCGTTGCAACTTTCAAAAAACTTGAAAAAGAAAACGAAGGCATCGTAAAGTCAGGACGCACTCACCTTCAGGATGCTGTACCTATTTCTTTTGACCAGGAAATTTCCGG
>JAFNQK010000255.1 GCA_017386165.1 Treponema sp. | reverse complement strand
GCTCTTCCACCAGTAATTGCCTATGTTCGCGGCAATAATGACTACAGTTTAATACAAACCGATTTTACAAAGAATCTCTTTGTTCCTAAAAAACTTATTATAAAAGTAGCAAACAGGACCATTCTTCTAACTCACGGCAACGAAGAACATGTTTATTATTCTACAGACATACTTGAAACAATCGCCCAGATGGAAAACTGCCAGGCCGCAATCTACGGTCATACTCATGTTCCTTCAGATATCAATCATATGGTTTACTGCATGAATCCAGGAAGCGTTTCTCTTCCACGAGCACAATCCCCACGCAGTTTTGCAATTCTCGAAGTAGGAAGCAACTATTTTTCACCTGTTTTCTATAAAATTGACACTTCTATTACTACAACTTTTACACCTTATTTTCCTCAAAATTATTCTTTTTAACTTTTAAATAAACTGTACATTTCATCTAAGTTTGTCATAATTCCCTTGTTTTAATGCCAAAAATTTTGTAGTATCAAATAACTATGACTATAGTGAACTCTATATTGCTATTAATCGGTAGCTTAGGAGAACTCCTATATGGCATGAGATTAATGTCAGATGGTGTTCAAAAAAGTGCCGGTGAAAAACTTCAGAGAGCCCTTGCAAAACTTACCGGAAATCCGTTAATGGGTTTAATTACAGGTATGCTTATCACGATGATTATTCAGTCATCTGGTGCTACCACTGTAATGGTTATTTCCTTCATCAACGCAGGACTCCTTACTTTACCACAATCTGTTGGAGTCATTTTTGGTGCTAACATTGGAACTACAATAACTGCATGGATTGTTTCTCTCTTTGGCTTTAATTTTAAGATTTCTACCTTTGCACTTCCTATCTTCGGTCTTGGCTTTTTCCTTACATTAATTAAAGATTCACATTCCAAAAACCTTGGCGAAGCCATCATGGGATTTGGACTTCTCTTCCTGGGATTAAGCGGACTTTCAGATTTATTCACCTTCGATGCAGATCATCTTACCTTCCTTTCAAAAATGCAAAGCTGGGGAGTGTTCTCAATTCTTATCGGAGTAATAATCGGAATTGTAATCACAGCCCTGATGCACTCTTCTTCTGCATTCAGTGCAATCGTAATCACAATGGCCTACAATGGTTTGATTACATGGGAATCAGCCTGCGCAATGACATTAGGAAGTAATATCGGTTCTACAATCGATGCTGTTCTTGCCTCTTTCGGTTCATGTGCCGAAGCAAGACGCTCCGCATTGATTCATGTTTTCTTCAATGTCTTTGGTACAATTCTCGCACTTTTGTTCTTTAAGCCATTCATTAATTTCGTAGCATGGCTTTCACCAAGCAAGAATATTGCAATCCAGATTTCAATGCTCCACACAGTGTTCAAAACCTTGAATACACTTATTCTTCTTCCTTTAAGAAATCAGCTTGTAAATCTTTCAAGAAAGCTTATTAAAGACGATGCAATCGATTCTCTTAAAACCTACAATCTGGAATTTATCGATACAGGTTTTGGAAAAGAAAGTACTGCAATGCATATCATTCGCATAGAAAAAGAAATTGCAGATATGACAGATGTTGTTTCAGATATGTTCGACAATCTTCAGATCGGATTTATCAAGAGAGATGATGATTTCGTAAAAGATAATATGGTATTACTTGCAACACAGGAAGAATACTGTGATCAGATGCATGAAAAACTCGAACAGTACATTGTAAAATGCCAGCAGTTGTCTATCACTGCCCAACAGAGAACCGGCTTATCAATTATGGTTCAGATTGTTGACGAACTTGAAGCAATGTCCGATCAGTGTTACAGCACAGGTATTCTTGTTGAACGCAGCATCAAAAAGAACATGGTATTCCCAATGGATGACATGGAACAACTTTTACCATACATCGAACTTGCACGCCAGTTCATGCAGTTCATTCACATAAATATCAACAAACATCTGGATCCTGAAAAGCAGGCTTTTGCACAGGAACTCGAAGAACAAATCGATGAATACCGCAAAAAGCTCAAGAAACTCGCTAGAAAGCGTCTTGAAGAAGGTGCAGACGTTAAATCCGAGCTTTTGTATCTTGATCTTGCCCGACACATCGAAAAGATTGGAGATCACGCATTCACAATTTCAGAACTTTTAGTACAGACACATTAATATCTAAACTAAAGTTCCAAATCACAGACTTCTGCTTCACAAGCATCAATTAAATCTTGTGGAGCAAGTCTTAACTGAACTCCCCTCTGCCCACCAGAAATATTAATCAGATCACTTAAAAGAATAGTTTCATCGATAAAAGTTCTATATTTTTTCTTCATCCCTAATGGAGAACATCCACCTCTGATATATCCAGTCAATGTAAGAAGTTCTTCTGGTTTTACAGGATTTATTTCTTTACAACCCACGGCATTACGAGCTTTTTTTAAATTAATTTCTTTCAATGCTCTCTGTAAAAATACACAAATCTCTTTTGAATCCGTTCTCATAACAATCGTTTTAAAAACAGTATCCGGATCTACACCAAGTTTTTCTGCAGTTTTTTCAGCAGCACCACGGCTCAATTCGTGTTCGCCATCATCTTCATATTCAAAAACTTCATAATTGATTTTTAATCCGTCCAAGATTCTCATTGCATTAGTTTTTTTCATATCTTTATTACTCTTTTCTATACTCTAATTGAATTTTTTTGCTATTTCAATAATAATAGAGGCATGGAAACACGAAATATTTTTGAAAACCTTTCATGTATCGATCATCGATATTCTTTGTCAGAAGCCGCTGCATTCGACGGCCTATCTAAATACATTTCAGAACAAGCTTCAATTCGTTCTTGTGCAAAATGTGAAGCAGCTCTTGTAAAAGCACACCTCAAAGTTAGAGGACAGCTTACCGACGAACTTGCAAAGACATTGGATTCTGTAGCAGAAAATATTGACCCACAGGAAGTTTATGCAGAAGAAGAAAAAACAAAGCATAACATCCGTGCCCTTGTAAATGTAATGAAAACTAAGGTAAATGAAGACATTGGTCCTCTCATTCACCTTGGAGCAACATCTGTAGATATTCTTGACACAGCTCTTTCTTGCCGTATGCGCGATGTTACACAGAATGTAGTTCTCCCAGAACTTAAACAGCTCGAAAAATATCTCTGTGAAATCGCAGAAAGAGAATGTGCAACACCTCAGGTTGGTCGTACCCACGGACAGCACGCAGTTCCAATCACATTCGGTTGGTCAATTGCAGAATTTGTCAGCCGCCTTGGAAAATCAATTCTCCGCATCGAAGAATTATCAAACCAGCTCGTAGGTAAACTTGCAGGTCCAGTTGGTTCTTATAACGGTCCTTCAATGATTGTTAAAGATCCAGAAGAACTTGAACGCATCTATACAGAATTTTTAGGCTTACAGCCATCTGAATATTCTAACCAGTTAGTAGAACCTGAATATGTTCTCCGCTTGTTACTCGAAATGAATGTTGCCTTCGGAATCATCGCAAACCTCGCAGATGACCTCCGCAACCTCCAGAGAAGTGAAATCGGTGAAGTATTTGAATACTTTGCTTCAACTCAGGTTGGCTCTTCTACAATGCCTCAGAAACGCAACCCATGGAACAGCGAACACGTTAAATCTTTATGGAAAGCTATGTGTCCTCGCGTTATCACATTCTACATGGATCAGATTTCTGAACACCAGAGAGATCTTACAAACTCTGCAAGCCAGCGCTTTATTGCAGACTATGTTTCAGGCTTTACAATGGCAGTTGCCCGCATGAACAGCGTTGTAAAAGGTCTCCAGGCAGATAAAGAAGGAATGGCAAGAAACCTTCAGAATGCTGGTGGAAAAGTTAAAGGTGGCGTTCTTGCAGAACCAGCTTACATTCTTCTCGGAGAAGCAGGCTACAACGATGGTCACGAAGTTATCCGCAAGATTACCCTTGAAGCTGAAACAACAGGAAAGACATTCTTTGAAGTTCTTAAAACTCATGAAAAAGAATACAAAGATATCACTGCCCAACTTGAAAAACTTGGCGTAGAAAATCCTGCAAACTTCTTTGAAAACCCAGCAAACTACTGTGGATTGGCTGCCAAGAAATCTAAACGTCTTGCACAGAAATATGCAGAATTAATGAAATAGAAAACAATTTATTACAAAAAGGGCCTGAACAAAAAGTTCAGGCTTTTTTTTACGATTTTTATTGAAACCTTTACAAAGTTTAATTATTTTAAAAGTATGAACAAATTAAAAAACTTACCGACAACGAATACTATTGATGTTCAAAAAGCTGACAATTTCTATCAGATGGCATTCCAATTCCAGGAAATCATGATGCTATACGAAAGTGCCATCAAACAAATTGAAACAAAACTCGAAATCTTAAATAAAGAATTTAAAGTTACAGGAAGAAGAAATCCAATAGAAACAGTAAAATCCCGCATCAAATCACCCGATAGTATTGCAAAAAAACTACAAAAAAAAGGTTTTCCCGTTTCCTTCTCATCAATGACTGAAAATCTTAACGATATAGCTGGGGTCAGAGTCATTTGCCCATATATTTCTGATATTTACTCAGTAAAAGACATTCTCTTAAAACAGCCAGATGTAATTTTATTAGAAGAAAAAGATTATATTGCAAATCCAAAAGAATCTGGCTATCGTAGCATGCATCTTGTCGTTGAAGTACCAGTATATTTGTCCGAGACCGAACATAATGTAAAAGTTGAAATACAACTAAGAACCATCGCCATGGATTTCTGGGCCAGCCTCGAGCATCAGCTCCGCTACAAAACCACCTCCAAAGTCCCAGACAGCGTCCGAAGAGAACTAAAACGCTGCGCCGAAACCATCGCCATGACCGACCAGGAAATGGAAGAAATCGCCATCGAATTACAAACCTTAGAATAATTTCCAAGGAAGTCCCTTTCTCCTGGACTCTTGTGTGGCGGACAATCTCCAAACAAGTGCGTTCACCTTAATTTCAGTGTTAAATAAAAAAGTCTTGCAGCTACCTACTTTCCCACACAAGAGTGCAGTATCATCGGCGTTAGAGAGCTTGACTTCCGTGTTCGGTATGGGAACGGGTATTTCCTCTCCACTATGGCCACAAGACAATTTAATCTTATTCATTTCT
>JAFNQK010000021.1 GCA_017386165.1 Treponema sp. | reverse complement strand
TATTCAGAAAGAAAGTTCATACATGTACTTTATGGCTATGAGCGGAGCCGTTCAAATCACTGCAATGGTCTCTTATCCGCTTTTCAGAAAAAAGTTTTCTAATAGGGCGATATATCTTCTGGCACTTGTTCTGGGAGTAAGCGCCTATGTAATCTTTACGGTAGTTGCCCTGGCAGGACACTTTTCTGTTCCTAAGGCACTTTTGCCCGGAGCAATCGTTTCCATGGCAAATGGTTTATCTTATGTTCTGATTACAATCTTTGTTGCAAGTGCCGTTGATTACGGAGAAAGCAAACACGGAAGCCGGGAAAACAGCATGCTCAGCAGCCTTCAGACTCTTATGAGCAAACTCGCCAGTGCCATCGCAGTTTTTGTTGCTGGAATCGGAATCGATTTTGTAAAAATTAACCCTGAACTTGCCGTCCAGACAGAACCAACACTTTTTAAGCTCAGAATGCTTTTCTGTATTCCTTCTTTATTATGTATGATAGCTTCCCTTTCAATCTTTTTGATTAAAAAGGAACTAGGCACCTGTCCTAAAACAAGCGCGAGTCAAAATTGCGACTAATTCAGGATACTGAGTCTTAAGTTCCGAGACAGAAAGCTCCATCATGTATTCAATTTCTGCATGAAAAAGTCTGTCCTTTCCGCTCACCGGCATATACTGAACGTTTGTCTGACGGTAAAAATGCTCAATGCATCCCTTTGGGAGAATATACACCCGGGCCGCTTCGATACTGGCAAGAATCATATTAGCAAGATTTAAAATCAGAGGAACCGTCTGAGCCAGCGGAATCGGAAGAACATCCTTTAACTGCTCATCGAGTTCTATAATCCCCTGAAGAACCACAGTCTTAAAGGTATCAAGGCTCTCCGGCTTTTCATATTTTTCATAAAGTGCCCGGATTTTTTCTGAATACAGTTCTACATCCGGAGTAAGGGGATACTCCAGCTTTGCAACGCACTTTCCAATATTTGTAAGGTATTTTTCAAGACGGCGAATCAATTTTTCCAGGGTAATGGGAGTTTCCAGTTCTCTGGTTGTAAAGAGCATCCTATAAAAAGGCATCTGTTTTTCAACCTGACTGTTGAGCCAGCTGGCAGGGCGCTCATCATCGCATACCACATCCCTGAGTTTTCCTGCAAAAAGAGAATCCAGATCCGTGATAATTCTACCGTCAGTCCCCAAAAGGGAACAAACCTTAAAGAAAACCCCCAGTTCGTCCTTTCCGCCAACATCGATAACACCGGTGCCTGCAGCTCCGTATTTATTTTCGATACAGTTTAACAGATGGGTAAAAATCTGCTGGTCGGTATAGCCCTCAACAAATATCTGGTTGTCGCTAAAAAAGAACTGCTTGTGGTAGGTATTAAACCGAGGCAAAAAGCGGCGGAAAAGCATTTCGTCTTTGGTGCTCAATTCTTCGATACTGGTTGGAGCGCGGTTTACATGGCACACCACAACCCCGACTAAATCCTCTGCATAGCGCAGGTCAATAAAATACGGAGAATGAGTTATCAAAAAAAAGATTCTTGTAGGGTCGGCCTCCGCGGTCTTTCGGATTTCGTTCATAAAAAACTGCTGAAACTGCGGATGGAGATGAAGTTCAGGCTCATCCACAAAAAGGCACTTTGTTTCCGGAGAATAAAGCGCCACCAGAAGCATAATAATCTGCTTAAGCCCGTGACACTCGCTCAGGGATTTTCCAAATAGCTCCAGCAAAACCCCGTCAATTTTTTTACGGAGCTGAGGGTCTTTTTTTAGCTTCTTTAAAAAATCTTCTTTTTCTGCCCTGTCAGACTGAAGATAAGTTATTTCGTAGCCGGACTTTTTAAACTGCTTAACAAGCTCCTGGGCAAGAACCGTCTTTCCAGAGCCGTTTGGACCTACAATCAGATTAACCTGATTCCAGTGCGATTTTTTGAATACGGTTTTTCCCCACAAAAAAGGAACTTTAACCTGAGTTTCGACAGTTATCATAGGCTAGTCCTTGCGGCGCACTACAAATTCAATTTTTGGCGCCTCAGATGAGCTTGAATCCCTTTTCTTATATTTTTTGTACAAAACTTCCTGAGCTCTGACCTTTTCTTTTTCTGATGTTCCTGCTTTGACAGGAACCCAGTCGCCATTTTCAGTCAGTTCAAGAGCATTTGTATTGTCTTTAAAATAAACTTCGAGGACTTCTTTTACTTCGTCAAAGGCCTTTCTATCCAAAACCGGGAACATTACCTCGATTCGGCGGTCAAGATTGCGGCTCATCCAGTCTGCGCTGGACAAATAAATTTCTTCTGAACCACCATTCTGAAAGTAGAAAACCCTGGAGTGTTCCAGATAGCGGTCTACAATTGAAACAACCTTGATGTTCTCGCTCATGCCCTTTACACCCGGAACCAGCATACAGATTCCGCGGACATTTAAGAGAACCTTTACACCCGCCTGACTTGCCTTATACAAAAGAGGAATTACTTCTTCATGGGTAAGGCTGTTCATCTTGGCCATAATCAAACCCGGATGTTCAGGGGAACTGCGTTCAATCTCCCGGTTAATCATGGCAACCAGCATGCTCTTTAGATTTACCGGAGCCATTCCAAAGCGTTTCATACTCTGCAAAGTCGAATATCCTGTTACAAGATTAAAGAACTGTGTTGCATCGCTGACCATATCAAGATTAGAAGTAAAAAGCGACAGGTCAGAATAAAATTCTGCGGTCTTAGGATTGTAATTTCCAGTAGAAAGATGTGCATAACGGCAGATGGTTTCGTTTTCACGGCGCATTACCATAATCATTTTGGCATGAACTTTGAGATTTACCAGTCCATAAATTACGGTTACGCCAGCGTTTTCAAGT
The DNA here is from genome assembly GCA_017386165.1 of Treponema sp. Taxonomy (GTDB): domain Bacteria; phylum Spirochaetota; class Spirochaetia; order Treponematales; family Treponemataceae; genus Treponema_D. The sequence continues at coordinate 2,394 of JAFNQK010000021.1, read as the reverse complement.
TTTTGAGCCCAGGCAATATTTCGCTCTTCATCAAAGCGGGCCTTTAATTCCACAAGAACTACTACCTGCTTGCCGCTCTGTGCCGCACGCATAAGGGAATTTACAATTCGAGAATCTTCACCAGTGCGGTAAAGTGTCATCTTAATCGCAAGTACATCCGGATCATCTGCCGCATCGCTAATAAATTTAATAACCGGTTCATAACTCTGATACGGAACATGGAGAAGAATATCCCTCTGCTTTAAAATGTCCCAGAATGGCTCATCTTTGCTGAGACCTGCAGGGTAAAAGTGATTCCATTTTGGAAACTGCATCTCTCCGGTCTCGTCCAGGTCACGCAAAGAACCAAGAACCTTTGGATCGATTATGCCATCAACACAATAAGTATCGTCTTCACCTAGCTCAAGTTTTCCCATCAAAAAGCGGAGTATCTTCTGGCTGGAATTATCACACATCAGCTGAACCGCAAAAGAAGTTTTTCGCTGGTCCAGAACCTTTTCCATTTCGTGAATAAAGTTTCTACCGCTTTCCTCATCTACTGCAAAGTCCGCATCCCTCAAAACCTTAAAAATCATGGTTTCTTCAACTGCAAAACCAGGAAAAAGCTGTGTACCATAATGGCTGACAATTTCTTCAAGCAGGGCAAACTTCTTTACGCCCTTTTCCCCCGGAAGCCACACCAGCTGAGGAATGGCCGTCGGCACCTGAACCAGACTGATACGGGGCGCACTGTCATCACCCTTTAACAGGGCATTTGCATTATGAATACCTTTAATCGGCTTGAGCATAAAGGCAACATAGCGGGCCTGATTTATAATATGAGGAAAAACCTCTGTATCCGTTCTAAGGGGTGTCAAAAGAGGAAAGACTTCCGCCATAAAAAATGAAAGGGCAAATTCGTTCTGAACGCTGGTAAAATCCTGAGGTTTTACATAAACAATATTTTTTTGAGCAAGTTCAGGGAGAATATCATTTGCGAGACATTCGTGCTGTTTTCTGATTATTTCATGGCATCTGGAACTTATCTGGCGCAAAACCAGCTCCGAAGTCAATCCAGAACAGTCAATCTGCTCCGGATTGGTCATCTGCATTCGTTTAACACTTGCAACCCTAACCTGAAAGAACTCATCAAAATTGCTGGTTACAATCGACAAAAACTGCAGTCTTTCCAGGAGAGGATTCTCTTTTCGCAAAGCCTGATAGAGAACACGGCCATTAAATTCTATCCAGGATAATTCTCGATTAAAAAAACGCTCTTCCATAAATTCTCCCCTATCAGATTAAATTCAATTTATATCCAAAAACCGATTCAAACATTTCGCCTTTTTCTGCAAGGGCGATGCGTTCGAGGGCTACGTTGCCGCTGTTCTTTGTGCGGATGATCAGGGCCTCGTTTTTGAGGGTGATATCCAGATCCGTTAGTCCCTGACTGTGGCTGCGGTCCAGGGCATCGGCAATACGAAGAATTGCAGTCAGTTTTAAAATACGCATGCGGTCACTTCTGGCAAGAATCTGAAAACTTTCCTGATCCTGTGGCTGCTGCTTTCCACGATGGTATCGGGCAATCTGGGCAATAATTTCCCGCTCAGTATGGGTAAGCCCGAATATTTCAGAATGACTTATGATGTATGCCCCATGGACATTGTGGTCGTCGAGACGGATAAAAATTCCTATATCGTGAAGAATTGCCGCAATCTCAAGTAAAAGACGGGAACGCTCATCCAGGTTCATTTCATCAAGAAGCTTGTCGTAAATCTTGAGACTGGTTGAACGGACATACTCAGCGTGATTTACATCCCCGTGGTATTTTTTAAGGAGGCTCATTGCACTGGCAGTAATCTGCTGGTGGAATTCTTCTTTTAGTTCTTCGTTTGGAACATTTGTCCTATCCAGGAAAAGTCCTTCGCGGATGTTTGTTTCCGGCACGATAATCGTCTTTACGTTTGTAAGGTGAATAAACATCTTATAAATCAAAAGACTGATTCTCAAAGTCTGAGCATCGTTAAAGGAAATCTTAAAGCGCCCTACAATTTCTTCTATTGAGTATTCCTGAATTTCATCTACAAATTTATCAAAGGCCTTGCGTTCAATAGACCACAAGAAGGTACTGATTGGTTTTCCTGCATGAATCGCCGCAAGGGTGGCATCAGAACCGACTGCAACAAACTGCTGAACTTCTTCCAGATTGAGTTCGCTTTCGATGGACCCCTTTGTGTTGAGGGTGAGTTCCTTTACATAACGCTGAATATCTTCAAAAGAGCCGGACTGCTTGCTTAATTTTGGCTCAAGACGGACAGTTCCAAGCCGGAGACTGTGAGCCCCCGCCATTTTTCCCTGTTTCATGAGCATCAATTCTGTTGAACCGCCTGCAACTTCGAGAATGACTGTATCTTC
>JAFNQK010000254.1 GCA_017386165.1 Treponema sp. | reverse complement strand
GCTGAGCCCATTCAGTGATAGGTCAGAAGTGACTTATCTCCTTATAACATAAGGATTTAAGATTTAGCGGGGGCAGGACTCGAACCTGCGGCCTCCGGGTTATGAGCCCGACGAGCTGCCAACTGCTCTACCCCGCGTCGTATGTTTGAGTATAATACTATATCTAAAGTTTAATGTCAAGAATGAGTAGCCAAAAATATTGCAAAATTCTGCCAAAAAACTATTCCTTAATCAGCTTATTTCCTTCCAGCCGTACCCCGTCCAGGGTTTGGTCTACGACTTCTTCGGTGAGGTCTTCTTTTTCGTTTTGATTTTTGGATTTTAGTTCGGGATTCTGTTTGGTGTAGTGGACTCGGCATTCGATAAGGGCAAGGAGAATTGCGGCAAGGCAGAACCAGTACATTCCGTTATTAAAATAGGCAAAAAAGTCATATATTCCGTGGATGAGAACAGCAAATACGATGGCACCGATATCTACGTGTTTGTTTTTTATACTCCAGATGAAAAGGCCGCAGAGGCCTGCGCAGAACATGTGAATCAGATCGCTTGTAAAGATACGCGCAAAAATAAGACCCCATAAGAACTGTCCTCCAATAAGATTGTTGGACTGGAGATTTTGTAAAAGATAAATCATTGATTCAAAACAGCCCAGGCAGAGACCGCATAAAAGTGAAAGCAAAAAGTATTGTTTAACATTGTTGTTTTTTGCAGGAATAAAAATCATAAAGATTATTCGCATGATTTCTTCCAGAAAACCGTTTACCAAAAGAGCTTTGATAAATAAGTTGAATAAACTGTCCTTGTTAAAAATGGCTCCTGAGAACTTTTCTTCTAGCCAGAACTGAATAAAGGTGATTGGCAAAACTGCGATTAATGCTAAAAAGCTTGCAATAAATTGATGGAGAATCTTTGTTTTTCCAAAGCAGGAAATTCCAATAAAAAATAAAATATAAGGCAAAAAACAAAGTGCAAGACCAAAATAAATATTCATATTATATAGAATACAATTTGCCGTGGACTTTTGCAACAAAAGTAGTTTATACTGATAATATGAAAATTGATGCCGCAATAATTTTAGTTGGAGTAAAGCACTCTGGAAAAACAACCCTCGGAAAAAATCTTGCAGATAAGCTGGGGATTCCTTTTATTGATGTTGATTTTGTAATGACTCAAATTGCCGGAATTTCTCCTCGAGATTTGTATCTTATGAAGGGTGCGGTAGCATTTATGCAGACTGAATATATGGCTTGCCAGGCTATTCAAAAAAAATATAACGGCGTTCCTGTTGTCATTGCAACCGGCGGCGGAATTTGTGACAATCCACAAGCAATGATTCTTCTTACAACTCTTGGTCGTTTTGTGATGATTAATTCTCCTGTAAAACTTGTTTGTGACCGGGTTTTTTCCAAGGTGTCACAGCTTCCGGATGGAACCTGGCAGGGGCTTCCGGCTTATGTTGCAGATAAGAAGCCAAAGGACGAAGCTCAGGCCCGTGAGATTTTTACAAAAATAATTACTGAGCGAATTGAAAACTACAAGCAGATTGCAGACCGAGTTTTTGTACCAACAAAAGATTCTATCGAAGTAAATGTAAATAAGCTGGAAGAAATACTTTAATTGCTGATAATTGCTTTCTATCATTTTAACAGAATATTTTAACACATCTCTTTTATTCACCTTTCAAAAAACAAGATTTTAATAGCAATAAAAAAATTCCATGTTAAAATGAAGTGCATGGACAAGGTACGTATAATAGAAGTAAAAGAAAACATTCTAAACAATAATGACAAAGAAGCAGCTCGTTTGCGAGAGGAACTTCATTCCAAAAAAACTTTTCTCATGAATCTTATGTCTTCTCCTGGCAGTGGAAAGACAACAACTCTCATGAAAACTATTTCCCTCATGAAAGATGACTACAAAATCGGCGTAATGGAAGCTGATATCGATTCTGCTGTTGATGCCGAAACAATTGCCACAACCGGCGTAAAATCCATTCAGCTTCATACTGGCGGAATGTGCCACCTGGACGCTGCAATGACTGAGCAGGGAATGAACGAACTTGGAGTCGACGATCTGGATTTGGTTGTTCTTGAAAATGTCGGAAACCTGATTTGTCCTGCAGAATTTGATACCGGCGCTGTAAAGAATGTAATGATTCTCTCTGTACCAGAGGGCCATGACAAGCCTCTAAAATATCCTCTTATGTTTTCAACTGTAGATGCGCTCTTGATAAATAAAATTGATGTTGCTCCATATTTTGATTTTGATATGGAAAAACTAAATGAATATGTAAAACGCCTAAATAAAAAAGTTCAGATTTTTCCTGTTTCGGCAAAAACGGGAGAAGGAATGGATGTCTGGGTGAACTGGCTGAAAGCACAAATCGACGATTGGAATAAATAATCCAAGCTGAACTTTATAGGAGCACTGATATGGAAGAAAAGAAAGAAGTTAGAGAGAATATTCTTGCTTTGGGTCAGAAAATCACTGACCGACTTGGCCGCAAAATTAATGAAAATGACCCTGAATACTGGGGCTTAAATGAAATCGTAACCGACGAAATGGCAGAAGTTGCCCTCAAGATGAAGGTTCGTGTTCCATATACTTTGCCAAAACTTGTAAAAATGACTGGAAAACCTGCCGACGAACTTGAAAAACTCCTCTACGACATGGCTGTTGCCGGATTAATCGAATACAACTGGGAAAACAAAAAACGTGAAAAGCAGTATGTTCTTCCGATGTTCGTACCTGGTTCTGCAGAATTTACCAACATGAACGAAAAGCAGCTCGAAGCCCATCCAAAGCTCGGTAGATTCTTTGACCGAATGACTTTTGAGCCTCTGGAAAAAGTTACTGATAAGGTTCCTCAGGGCGGCGCCGGAATCGGTATGCATGTAATTCCTGTTGAAAAAGCTATAGAATCCGAAAGCAAGTCTGTCAGCGTAGAACACATTTCTCACTGGTTGGATAAATACGAAGGAAAATATGCCGCAAGTCCTTGTTCATGCCGTTTGAGCCGTCGCACTTATGAAGAAGGCTGTGGAGACGATCCTCAGGACTGGTGTATCGGTGTAGGCGATATGGCGGACTATCTTGTAGAAACAAAACGCGGTCATTATGTTACCCGACAGGAAGTAATGGAAATTCTTCAGCGTGCCGAAGACAACGGTTTTGTTCACCAGATTACAAACATCGACGGAAAGGACAAGATTTTTGCTATCTGTAACTGTAATGTAAATGTCTGCTACGCTTTGCGCACTTCTCTTCTATTTAATACACCAAATATGAGTCGTTCTGCATACGTTGCTCATGTAACTCCAGAAAAATGTGTTGCCTGCGGAAAGTGTGTAGAAGCATGTCCTGCCGGTGCCGTTAAACTCGGCCAAAAGCTCTGTACTAAAAACGGTCCTGTAAAATATCCAAAACATGAACTTCCTGATGCAGTTAAGTGGGGGCCTGATAAATGGGATATGGATTACCGTGATAATAACCGCATCAACTGCTACGACACAGGTACAGCTCCTTGTAAAACCGCCTGTCCTGCACATGTAAGTGTTCAGGGCTATCTCAGAATGGCAAGCGAAGGCCGTTACACCGAAGCTCTTGCTCTTATTAAAAAGGACAATCCGTTCCCGGCAGTTTGTGGCCGCATTTGTAATAAACGCTGTGAATCAGCATGTACCCGTGGAACAATCGACGAAGCAATTGCAATCGATGAAGTAAAGAAATTTATTGCCCAGAAAGATCTGGACAGCAAAACAAGATTTATTCCAAAGCCCGTAATTCCTTCAAATCGAGGCGGTTTCTCTGAAAAAATTGCCATCATCGGTGGTGGTCCTGCCGGGCTTTCATGTGCTTTCTATCTTGCCGAAAAAGGATACAAACCAACTGTATTTGAAAAGAACAAAAAAGCCGGTGGTATGCTTGTTTACGGAATTCCAAGTTTTAAACTTGAAAAAGATGTTGTTCAGGCAGAAATCGATGTTCTTACTGCCATGGGCGTAGAAATCAAAACTGGCGTTGAAGTAGGAAAAGATATTACAATTCAGCAGCTTCGTGACCAGGGCTACAAGGCATTCTACATTGCAATCGGTTGCCAGGGTTCTCGTAAAGCTGGAATCCCTGGAGAAGATGCACAGGGTGTAATGAGTGCCGTTGATTTGCTTGGTAAGGTTGCTGACAATCACGATTACAAAACAAGCGGAAAAACAGTTGTTGTAGGTGGTGGAAACGTTGCTATCGATGTAAGCCGTACTGCCGATAGAACAGGTTCATCTAAAGTTCTTCAGTATTGTCTTGAACAGCGAAACGAAATGCCTGCTACAGAAGAAGAAATTACAGAAGCCCTTGAAGAAGGTATCGAAATTAACTGCGGATGGGGTCCGAAAGAGATTCTTACAAAAGACGGAAAAGTCAGCGGAATCGTGTTCAAGAAATGTGTTTCTGTAAAAGACGAAACCGGCCGCTTCAATCCAAAATACGATGAAAACGAAACAATCACCGTTGAATGTGACAATGTATTCCTTTCAATTGGTCAGAGCATCAACTGGGGAAGCCTTCTTGAAGGAACAAAGGTTGAGTTCGGCCGAGGAAACGGTCCTGTTGCAGATCCAGTGACATACCAGACAGCAGAACCGGATATCTTTGTAGGAGGAGACGTTTATACAGGTCCTAAGTTTGCAATCGATGCCGTTGCGGCTGGTAAACTTGCTTCTGTAAGTTTGCACCGCTTTGTACAGCCTCATACAACAATGACAATTGGCCGTGACAAGCGCCAGTTTATCGAACTTGATAAGAACAATATTGTTGTTGAAGGATACGATACAACTCCACGCCAGGTTCCTGGATGCAAAGCTGATAAAAAAGGCTTTACAGAAACAAAACTTGTATTTACAGAAGAGCAGATTAAGAAAGAAACTGCCCGCTGTTTAAGTTGTGGTGCAAGCGTTGTTGATGAAAACCATTGTATCGGCTGCGGCGTATGTACAACTAAGTGTGGATTTGATGCAATTCACCTGTACAGAGAAAATCCCGGCTGCAGTAAAATGGTTAAGAGCGAAGACAAGGCCAAGGCTATTCTTCCATATCTTCTTAAGCGCGAAATCAAAATCAAGCTTAACAAGAATAAGAACAAGGATAAGAAATAGCCCATGCATGAGCTTGGAATTGTTTATCATATAATAAACCGTCTTGAAGAGCTGGCCAAAGAGAATAATCTTTCTACCATAAGCGGAGTGACCCTTGAACTTGGAGAAGTTTCAGGGGTTCTGGATGATTATCTTATTGATGGCTGGAACTGGGCGGTTAAAAAGCACGATTTATTGAAGGATGCTGAATTGAAAATTGAAAGGCTTCCTGCAGTAACTAAGTGCAATTCCTGTAATAAAGAATATGCTACCGTTAAACACGGCCGAATCTGTCCTTTCTGCAAAAGCGAGGACACGGTTCTTGTTACAGGAAACGAAATGAGCATAAAAGAAATCGAAGCGTGTTAAAAAAAAAGGCTGCCTTGCAATAAGCGGGCAGCCTTTTTTCGTAAGTTATTAAACTTAGTTCTTTGCACGTTCAACGAATGAACCGTCGCGTGTGTCGATTACGATTCTTTCGCCGTCATTGATGAACAATGGAACGCGTACTTCGATACCTGTATCGAGTGTAGCAGGCTTCAAAGACTTTCCAGATGT
>JAFNQK010000253.1 GCA_017386165.1 Treponema sp. | reverse complement strand
ATTTATCCACATTCCTATATTCCAGAAGCAAACCAGCTCATGGTTCCATTTTTGACTCTCGTATCAAATGCAGAATTGAGCCGTAACCCGACTGTAAAAGAAGAAATTCAGGCTGCAGGGCTTACAAATGTTAATGCTGGTATGTATACATATCCTGTTCATCAGGCAGTAGATATTCTTTTCTGTAAGGGAAATGTAGTTCCTGCAGGAAAGGACCAGCTCCCTCATATCGAAATGGCCCGCACAATTGCAAGCCGCTTTAATAAAAAGTTCTGTACTGATGCCGGAAAAGAACCAATCTTCCCGCTTCCACAGGTTCTCCTTTCAAAGACTCCAAGCATTATGGGACTTGATGGAACTCAGAAGATGAGCAAGAGCCGCGGAAATGCGATTATGCTTTCTGCAACAGAAGACGAAACTGCAAAACTTATTAAAAAGGCCAAGACTGACGGCGAACGTCTTATCACATACGATCCGGTTAACCGCCCAGAAGTTGCAAACCTTCTTCAGCTTATTTCTCTTTGTACTGGAGAAGCTCCGGACGCAGTTGCTGCAAGAATCGGCGAAGGCGGTGGCGGAATGTTAAAGTCAACTCTTACAGAGGCATTGAACGAAACTTTGAGACCATTACGCACAAAGCGCGCACAGCTTGAAAAAGAACCTGAATACATTCGCCAGGTTTTGAATGACGGTGTTACTCGTGCTCGTGCAATCGCTGAACAGACTCTTAAAGAAGTCCGTGAAGCAATGAACATGGTAATCTAAGAGTTTTTATAAAGATTCAGCCCGATTTTTAAGAGCGTTTCTTTGTTATTCTGGGTCGGATCTTCAAGAACTGTTTCCAATAGTTCGTTGAGGATTCGGCCCAAATCTTTTCCTGCAGGAATCCCGTTCTGTATAAGGTCTTTGCCGTTTATGGCAAGGGATTTTAGGCTCAGGGCGCTGTTTGCACTGTGTTCTTTATCGCATCTTTCTTTTAATTCTAATAAGAGAGCAATTGTAGGACTGTCATGTCCTCTGACAGGCTTGTTATGCATTCCATAGATATCGGCAAGCCTCAAATCGAATAAATCTTCCAGGTTTTCATATCCAACTCGTACAAGAAAACGGCGGATTGCGGCATCTGTCCAGGTGCTTTCATAATTGAACATGTGATTTTCAATTAAATGAGTAATATTCTGTATTTCTGCATTTGAAAACTTAAGCCGGGTTAAAAGATTCTTAGAGATACGGCTTGAAAATTGTTCGTGGTTATAAAAGGTGTTGATCTGTCCTTCTGGTGAATCCACGATTTTTTTTGCACTTGGTTTTCCAATGTCATGGAGAAGGGCAGCCATCCGAACATTAGGTTTTTCTTTTGGAGCTCCGTCGCAGGAATAAATCAGGTGATCCATTACGTCAAATTCGTGAAAAGCCCTGAAATCCCGCTGGATGCAGTTTCTGCATTCTGTAAATTCCGGCATAAAAATCTGCATAATGCCTGTTTCTTCCATTATTTTTAGTCCAATGGAAGGTTTTTCTGCTTTCAATAATTTTAAAAGTTCATCCCTAAAGCGTTCCAGAGAAATGCCTTTTGTTACATTCTGGATTTTTGTATTGGAAATAGAGGCAAAAGTTTCTTTTTCTATTGAGAATCCCAGCTGCGCGCTAAAGCGGATTGCCCGTATTGGTCTTAATCCGTCTTCGCTGAATCGTTCCATTGGGTCTCCAACTGTGCGGATGATTTTATTTTTAATGTCTTTTTGGCCTTCAAAAGGATCTACGATGCAGCCGTCTTCCAGGTTTACGGCAATTGCATTCATCGTAAAATCTCGGCGGCTCAAATCTTCTTCAATAGTGGAAGCAAAGTTAATTTTATCCGGGTGACGGCCGTCTGAATAGTCTGATTCTGTTCTAAAGGTTGTAACTTCAATTTCTTCGTTGCAAAAGTGAACGGTTACTGTTCCGTGGGCAATTCCTGTAGGAATTACTTTTTTAAAAATGGACATAACCTGTTCTGGCTTTGCACTTGTGGTCAAATCCCAGTCACTTGGTTTCTTTCCCATGAGAACATCCCGAACAGCTCCTCCTACAAGGTAGGCTTCAAATCCGTTTTGACGGAATATTTTATTCATTTTTTTTAAGGTTTCTGGAATTTCTATTTTTTTCATATGTTTATACCCTGAGATAAAATATCAATTGCTCTTGAAAGAATAAGTGTGATAATTCCGTAAAGACAGGCAATGCCATGAAAAACAATTATAGTAATTGAAAATTTTTTATTTCGATTTGATTTTGATGAAATAAGATGAAGAACAGACTGTATAATTCCAAGAACACAAAAGGTTATAAGTGCTGTGGCACAAAAAGCTGAAACTCTGATAATTAGAATTTGATTTGAATCGAGAAACTTCTGGTAATTACCAAAAATAAAAAACAGTAAAAGTGCAAACTGAAATAGAGTTAGAAAGAGTACTGTTCTTCGAGTTGTCTGGTATAAAAGTGTTGAAGTTCTCATTAATCACAATTATACTAGAAAAAATTGTTTTTATACAGTCGAGAGGTATAAATGAAGAATAAAAATGGAAAGGCACATTTCAGGTCTGCCAGTTTTACCGTTGGTGCAATTATTATTTTGGTTTTTGCGACTGTAATTTTCTTTATCGGATGGACACAGATCAAAGTCCGCTCAAATAGTGTTGGCGTTGTCGTTTCTAAAATTTCTGGTATTTCTTCAACTCCTGTTGTTTCTGGAAAATTTTCCTGGCACTGGGATTTTTTAATTCCTAAAAATGCAGAATTAAGAGTTTTTGAAATCAAACAGTTTTCTTATCAGAAAAAAGTAAGCGGAGTTCTCCCTTCTGGAGAAGTGTACCAGGCTGCGTATTCCGGACAGCCGGATTTTTCTTATAATTTTGACTTTGATATTACAGTTTCAATAAATCCTGAAGATATTATTGAACTTATGAAAAAGCAGAAGTTTTCTGATCAGGAATCAATGGAAAAATATATTGAAAACTGTACAGAACAGGTTGCCCGGGCTGCTTCTAATAATTTCTTAAAAAAGGCTTCGGTTGATATGTTTTTCAGACCGGAAACTGTTGTAACAGAAGATATTATTTATCTGACAGGAGCAGAAAAAGCTTTTCCAAATCTTGAGTTCCAGAATTTTACTGTATCAAATGCAAAGTTTCCTGATTTTAAGTTATATCAAAGTGTTCGTTCCCGCTATATTGAACAGCTTTCAAAAACTGTGATGAATACTCTTGAAACTACAGGTACTTCTGCGGAGCAAAATTCAACTGCCAGTGAAGATCTTGCTTCTGAACCTCTTGAGGAACAGCTTCCTCCTGTTGATGAAACTGAAAAATTACTGGAACAGGTAGAAAACTTTATTAATTAATAGAATAATGGTGGAAATATGAAACGTATATATGGTATTCGTGGTGCAGTTTGTGCAGAAAATACAAAGGAATCAATCTGTGAGCAGACATTAAATATGTGTGATGCGCTTATTAAAAATAATAAGCTTGCAGCAGAAGATATTGTTTCAATGCATTTTACTCTTACAAAAGATTTGGATATATATAATCCTTGTGCTGCTTTCAGAAATAATTACAAAGACATTGATACATCAAATATCCCTTTGTTTTGCAGCCAGGAAGCATTTATTCAGGGCGGCTTAAAAAAGGTGATTCGCATTTTGATTCATGCCTATCTTGAAGAGAATTCTACTATTTCAAATGTATATTTAAACGGAGCTGAAGTACTAAGACCTGATTTTTGTGGTAAATAATGAATATTTGGCTTGTTAGTATGGAGTGCGCTGGTCTTGCAGAGGCCGGCGGCGTAAAAAATGTTACATATTCTCTGTGTAAAACACTTTCTTATCTTGGAAATGAAGTAACGCTTTTTATTCCTGTTTATGCCTGCAGTTCTTTTGATGAGGTTGAAGATTACAATACAAAGAACTGGACTTCTGCGGATGTTTTGATTGGTCATAATCTTGAAAGAGTTGTTTTTACTACAGGCAGATTAAAGGGAACAAAAGTTAAAATTGTCTTTGTAAATCATCCTTCTTTTTCTGAAAAACAGGCGGTTTATGTTTATACCCAGGATGAAGAAATCCAGAATCCTGATCATAAACGTGGGAACGGTCATGTGGATATGCTGTTTCTTGATGCTTTGCTTTCCAAAGCTGTTGCCGCTTATGGTTCATTAATTCAAAAGTCGGAAATCCCGGATATTATTCATTCTCAGGATGCTTCCTGCGCTGTTATCCCAAGTTATATTGCACAGCACAGGGATGTCTTTTTTAAGACTAAGACGGTTGTAACAATTCATAATGCAGGGCCAGCTTATCATCACGAATATTCTGATTTGAATCAGGCAAAATATTATACTTCTCTCCCAGAGGAGATTCTTTTTAAGGCTTTTAACGGAAATCGTATCGAACCTTTTTTGCTTGCCGCCATGGATGGAACTCTTTCTACAGTTTCTGATTATTATGCACAGGAACTGGTATCTCCTTCTTTTAATAATGAAACAGACGGATTGTCCCGGATTTTTTATGAACGGGGAATCAAAATAACCGGTATTACCAATGGTATAGATTACGACAGATACAATCCTCTGGATACGGAGGTTTCTCTTTTGCCTTTTGCAATGTCTCCAATCGATGGTGATTTGGAGGGTAAGGTAAAGAACCGTAATTTTATGGTTGAGCTATGTACTCCGGATTTTCAGTTTACACAAAAACATCTCGATTATTTAAATTCTGTTCAAGGATTTGGATTTTTGAAAAATGATGATAATGCCGTTTACTTTATGTATCATGGAAGAATTGTCTGGCAGAAAGGAATTTCAATTTTAATTCCTGCTGTTCGAAAAATTCTTGCTACGCGACCAAATGCATATTTTATAATTGAAGGGCAGGGGGATATTAATTACGAAAACCAGTTAATTTCCCTTAGTAAAGAATTTCCTGGAAGAATTGTTTATTTCCTTGGGTATAACCGCGCTCTTTCAAGATTATGTGCAGCCGCTTCTGATTTTGCTTTGTTCCCAAGTTTCTTTGAACCATGCGGTCTTGAAGATTTGATTGCTCAGATTTATGGAACTATTCCTCTTGCTCATGCCACCGGTGGCCTTCAGAAAATCATCGATGGTAAAACAGGATTTCTATATAAAGATAATACAGAAGAAATCCTTGTTAAAAATATTAACAGACTTATCGATATGAAGATGAATGAAAATGATGTCCTCGTTGAAATAGTGAAAAATGCAGCTAAAACTGTAAAAGAGGAATTTGACTGGGTACAGGTAGTTCAGAAAAAATATTTAAAATTTTTTGAAAATATTTAGTTTGAGCTATTGACCTTTTTTTTATAAAACTATAGTATATAAACACGTTCGACAGAACGCCTCGCCGCCTTAGCTCAGTTGGTAGAGCACGTGATTTGTAATCTCGGGGTCGTGGGTCCGAATCCTACAGGCGGCTTATTAAGGGGAGTTCGCATAGCGGCAATTGCAAGGGACTGTAAATCCCTCCTCTTTCGAGTTCGTAGGTTCGAGTCCTACACTCCCCAGTTGTTACGAGTCAGTTTTCTGACTCTTTTTTTTTGTCCAAAATACTTTCATTCGTTTGACAATTCTTTTTGCATAATATAAATTAATTTTGTCGCTCTTTTTTAACGGCAAGGAGTTTTAGTGAAAATCACTTTTTGGGGTGTAAGAGGATCTTTGCCAACCCCTTTGACTGCACAGCAAGTACAAGCTAAAATTACTGCAGCTATTCAAAGAATAACTCCAAAAGATCTTGAATCAAATGATTCAAGAGAAAAGTTTATTGCAAGTCTTCCAAAATGGCTTTATGGCACTACTGGTGGAAATACGGCTTGTGTTACTATTTCTGATAATTCAGGAAAAACTTTAATTCTTGATGCCGGAACAGGTCTAAGATGTTATGGTAATTCTGTTAATATAAAAAAGCAGAATGAATTTAATATTTTCTTTTCGCATTTTCATTGGGATCATATTCAGGGATTTCCTTTTTTTGGCCCCGCATTTAATCCTGCTTCAAAAATTAATGTATATTCCGGACATAAAAATGCTAAGACTCTTCTCAGACTCCAGCAGAATATTGAAAATTTTCCAGTTTCTTTTGGAAGTTTAAAATCTACTATTACATTTAATCAGCTTGAGCCTGGTAATGAACTGGTAGTTGATGGATTTACTATTTATAACTGCCGAATGAATCATCCTGGTGAATCATATTCTTATTCCTTTTTTAAGAACGGAACTAAAGTTGTTTATGCTACAGATGTTGAGCTTAGACCAGAGGATAATAATTCTACTCCGGAAAAAGAATTAGTTTTTAGAAATGCCGATGCCATCATAATCGATGCGCAATATACAGTAGAAGAAGCCAGTCAAAAGGTTAACTGGGGACATTCTGCATTTTGTAATGCAATTGATTTTGCCAATTTCTGGGGAATTAAAAAGGTTTTCCTGTTTCATCATGAACCAAATTATGATGATAAAAAGCTTAATACAATTTTGGATTCTGCCCGCTGGTATACAGAATTTATTCTTCATGCCCAGATTGAAATTTATCTTGCTACCGAGAATCAGGAGTTTGAAATATGAAAATAAATAAAAAATCGTTGATTTTTACTTCTGTAATTCTTTTTTTTGTAATTATTGTTCTTTTAGTTTTTTTAAGTACTTTGCCTGCTTCTTCAAAAAGAAATGCAATAACACGAAAAGTTGAAGTTCCAACTGGTACAACTGTAAAATCTGTTTCTAAAACCTTAAAAAGTCAGAAATTGATTAAAAGCGGTTTTGTTTTCTATTTGTGCGGAAGATACAATTTTGTTAAAGCTGTTTTAACTTTTGATTCTGAACCTCTTTCATTGAAAAGTGGTGTATATACAATCAGCAGTGATATGAGCGTTTCTAAAATTATGAAGATTTTGTCTTCGGGACAGCAGGAATATATAAGAGTTTCGATCCCCGAAGGTCTTACAATTACAAAGGTAGGTCAGCGGCTTCAGGAAGCATCTGTCTGCAGTCTTGAAGATTTTAAGGAAGCCTGCAAAGATCCTGATTTGCTTTTAGAATTTGGAATTAAAAATGAATCTTTTGAAGGATATTTGTTCCCTGATACTTACTTTTTTACACCAATGATGAAAGGTGAAGCTGTTGTAAGACAGATGGCTTCTAACTTTTTTGAAAAAATTAAGACAGTTCCTGGTTTGTCAGAAAAAAACTGGAATGACCTGAATTATACAGTAACACTCGCTTCAATTGTTGAAAGAGAATATAGAATTCCTTCAGAAGCGCCTTTGATTGCCAGTGTTTTTACCAATCGCTTGAATCACAATATCGGTTTGTATTCTTGTGCAACTATTGAATACATTATTACTGAGATTCAGGGGCGTCCTCATCCTGATGTTATTACTTATGAAGATTTGGCTATAAACAGTCCATATAATACTTATAAGTGGGCAGGGCTTCCTCCTTCTCCAATTTCTAATCCTGGATTAACAGCTTTGAATGCTGCTCAAAATCCTGCAAATACTAATTATTACTTTTTCCGTTTAGTTGATGCCGAAAAAGGAAAGCATGTGTTTACCAAGGATTTTAATACCCATGTAAACGAAGGTTCGTTAATCAATACATCAAAAAAATAGTTATGGCTGGAAGAATTTCAAAACAAACGATTGAAGCTGTTCAGAAAACTGCTGATATTGTTCAAATTGTCGGTGAATATACAAAATTAGAACCTCGTGGAAGTGACTGGTGGGGATGCTGTCCCTTTCACGGTGAAAAAACAGCTTCTTTCCACGTTGAGCCAGACAAACGGTTTTATTACTGTTTTGGATGTCATGCTGGTGGCGATGTAATAAAATTTGTAATGGAACAGGAAAAACTGTCTTATTCTCAAGCAATCGAATCTCTTGCTAAACGATACGGGGTTCCTGTTCAATATGAAGATGGCTATGAGCCAAAAGAAGATACCCAGGCAAAATTAAAAAATGATTACATTGAGCTTTATGAACGCACCTCCGGAATGTTTCACTATTTGCTGACTCAGACTGAACAGGGAAAAGGTGCTTTAAAATATATTCTTGACCGTGGTTTATCTCTTGAAACAGTTAATAAGTTTAAGCTGGGGTATGCTCCTTCTGACAGAAGATGGCTAAAGGATTTTCTTCTTAAAAAGAATTTTAGCAAAGAATTTCTGGAAAATTCTGGATTGTTCAGTAAAAAATATCCTGATGTCTGCTTGTATTCCAACCGTCTTATGTTTCCTATTTTTAACCGGGATGGAAAGGTTGTTGCCTTTGGCGGCCGACAGCTGGTAAACGAGGTTAACAGTCCTAAATATTTAAATTCTCCGGATTTGATTCAGTATAAAAAGGAAGATACTTTATTTGCCTTTAATTTTGCAAAAAAGGCGATTAAGGATAATAAAAAAGTCATTTTCTGTGAAGGCTATATGGATTGTATAGCTTATCATCAGTGTGGAATTGAATATGCTGTTGCTCCTCTTGGAACTGCACTGACAGAAGATCAGATTAAAATTATTCGTCCTTTTGTCGATGAAGTATTATTGTCCTTTGATTCAGATAGTGCAGGGCAAAAGGCGACCTTGCGTGCCATCTTAATGCTTAGAAAAGCAGGGCTTACGGTTAAGGTTATTCGCCTTGAAGGTGGAAAAGACCCTGCCGAAATTATGATTAATTACGGAAAAGAAACCTTGACAGGTTACGTAAGCAATGCTATAGTGGATAGCGACTTTTTATTATCTAAACTAGGGAAAGAGTATCCAATTGATACTCCTGAGGGAAAAACAAAGGCTTCTTTGGCATTTTTTCCTTATGTTGATTCTCTTCAGTCCGATATTATGAAAGAGTCGTGTCTTGAGCAATTATGTCAGACATTCAATTTAAAGCCGGAGGCAGTAAAGAGAGATTTCCTGAATCGTGAACAAGCTCGTAATCGTTTAAATTTCCGGCAGCCAGAAAATAATCAAAAAAATATACCTGCTGTCAAGCTTACAGCAGAATTAAGAAGCGTTTTGGCAATAATAGCCCATATTGATAAGTATAATATCGTACGAAACGAACTAACTTCACAAGATTTTGAAGATCCTGCAGCCCAAAGACTTTTTATTGTTCTGGAAGAATGCTATCAGGATGGTTCTTTGTCATTAACAGGAGTTTTGAATCATTGTAAAGATGAAAGATTATCAAATTTGGTTACCAGTGTAATTTCTACCGGTGAATTTAATGATGATAATGCAGATTCCGTACAGGATTCGATTAAACTCTTAAAACGACGAAGTCTGGAACGTCAGAGAGAAAAACTGATGCAGAGAATTCGCTCTTTTAATGTAGTTACTGCTGATGACCAGAATCAACTTACTGCTTTGCTTACAGAAAAAATGGAACTAGACAAAAAACTTAAGTCTTAGATTTGTATAAAATTTATAAGGTGTGTATCCATGGATCAGGAACAAAACCCTGTTGTACAAAAAATTTTAGACTTTGCTAAAGGTAAAACTGTAATCTCCTGGGATGAAATTACAGATTTAGTAGGTCAGGACTTTGTTAATTCTCCAGAGATGGAAAAAGTTCTTTCAATTCTTCCAAAATACAATGTTCAGGTAATAGAATCTGGTTTACTTGATGACGAAGACAGTCTCATGGATGATGATGACGAGTCAGTTGATGATGATGATATCGACAAGGATTCGGACAGATCACGTTTAGTTAACGGTGATAAAGATTCTAATGTTGATGATCCTATTCGTCTTTATTTACGCGAAATCGGTAAAGAAAATCTTCTTACTGCAGAACAGGAAGTTACTCTTTCTAAGCAGATGGAAGATGGAAATAATATCATAAAAGAAGTAGTTCTCAATTCAGGAATTATGATTCCGGAGTTTTTTGCTGTTGCGCAGAAGGCTTTTACCCGAATCGATATTCATGAACCTGGTAGAAACAGAAAGGAAATTAATGAAGAAATGGCTGAAAAGCGCCGCTTAAAGGGCTGTTACAGCGAATTTATTAAACCTGTTCTTCCGGAAATGAAGCAGTACATGGCTCTCAAAAAGACCTTGTTTGAAACAAATCAGACAAGCAGAATTTTTGACGACCCACAGCTTGTTGAATTGCGAGCAAAAATCCAGCCATCACTTCAGAAAATTGAAATCCAGACTGAAGAACTGGATAAATTTACTCAAAAATTCATGGATGCGACTCAAAAAATCGAAGAATTCCGTCAGAAACAAGAAAAGAAGATGAAGGAACTTAGAATTTCTAATCCAAGTGAACTTCGTAGTCTTGGTCGACGTATTTCAATTCGTTCTGAATCTGCAAGAATTGAAGCAGAATTGAATATGACAACCGACGATATTCGTGATATTTATACTCAGATTCAGAAGATTGACCGCAAACTCGATCGTCTTGAATATGAATTTGAAAATACAATCGACGAAATTCTTGAAAAAGCAAAGGAAATCAAACGCGGTGCAAGAATGATGGAACAGGCT
Source organism: Treponema sp. (assembly GCA_017386165.1). GTDB lineage: Bacteria > Spirochaetota > Spirochaetia > Treponematales > Treponemataceae > Treponema_D. The sequence continues at coordinate 1,683 of JAFNQK010000253.1, read as the reverse complement.
AAAAACCGCCTTATCAATGCAAACCTCCGTCTTGTTGTTTCAATTGCTAAAAAATATACAAACCGTGGTTTACAGTTCTTTGACCTAGTTCAGGAAGGAAATATCGGTTTGATTAAGGCTGTAGAAAAGTTTGAATACCGTAAGGGATTTAAGTTTTCTACATATGCAACCTGGTGGATTCGTCAGGCAATTACCCGTTCGATTTCTGATCAGGCACGTACAATCCGTGTTCCGGTTCATATGATTGAACAGATAAATAAGGTTGTTCGTGAAAGCCGTCAGCTTATGCAGAAACTTGGCCGCGAACCAACTGATGAAGAAATTGCACAGCAGCTTGGATGGCCGTTAACACGCGTTAAACAGGTTAAAAATGTTGCCCGTGAACCAATTTCTCTTGAAACACCAATCGGTGAAGAAGAAGATTCTTCTCTTGGAGATTTTATCGAGGATAAAGAAGTTGAAAATCCAGCCGTTCAGACATCTTACAAGCTTTTGCAGGAACAGTTGAGACAGGTTTTGAGCACTTTGCCTCCAAGAGAACAGGAAGTTCTTAAGATGCGATTTGGTCTTGATGATGGTTATTCACTTACTTTGGAAGAAGTTGGTTTGTATTTCAATGTAACCCGTGAACGTATTCGTCAGATTGAAGCAAAGGCTTTGAGAAGACTTCGTCACCCTCGTAGAGCTAACGGCTTACGCGACTATATTGAGACATAAATTCTCTTATATAGACACAAAATTGTAATTATTATATATTTAAAAGCTGCATTAGCTTTTATCTAAGGAATATCATTTATGGACATGAAAGAATTTTTTGACAAATTAAAGAAACTTCAGGTTATTCTTGGAAGAAAATATGAACTCGAAGAAAAGATTCAGGAAGCTCCAAAACAGTTGGGCTCTCAGGATGAACTTCTTGCTCGTATGAAAAAAGAATATATTGAAAAGAATTCTGAATACGAAACAATTAAAGCTAAGGTTGACGGTTTGCATGCAGAACTTGATGAAGCTGTAAAAGTTCGTGAAGAAGGTGAAAAGCAGATGGATAACATCACAACTCATCGCGAATACGAAGCTTTGGACAAGCAGATTTCAGAAGCATCTGCCAAAGAAGCAGATCTCAGAAAAGAACTTGGAAAAGAAGAAAAGCGTCTTGCTGAATTAAATGATACATTAAAAACTACTGAAGCAATGATTAATGCTCAGGAAGCTGACTTGAATACAAGTAAAGATTCTCTTAATTCACAGATTGATGCATACAACAGTGAATTAAAGGATTTGCAGTCTCAGGAAGAAGAACTTACTCCAGATATGGATAAAGAAATCTTGTTTAAGTTCCAGAGGATTATTAAGCGAAATGCTGAAGGTATCGTAGCAGTTCGTAACGGTGTATGTACTGGTTGTCATATGATTCTTCCTGGTCAGTTTGCTAATGAAGTTCATCAGGGTGAAAATATCATGTTCTGTCCATACTGCTCAAGAATTCTTTTCTACGAAGAATCACTTGAAGGTGAACAGGTATCATTCTTCAATGACGCAGGTAGTCTTGCTGATTTGGATGAGCGAGGATACTTTGTTCCTGAATCAATCGTAGGTACTAAGACTCCTGGAGTTTTTGTAGCAGGTGACTGCTGTGCTAAGACTCTTCGTCAGGTAACTACAGCATGCTCAGATGGAGCATAT
>JAFNQK010000252.1 GCA_017386165.1 Treponema sp. | reverse complement strand
GCAGATTGAGATTGAAGAGGCGACGGGAATGAGGAAGGCGGCTAAGAACGGCCGCTGACGGTGGCAAAGAGGGCAGCCATAGAGGCTGCCGCAAGAACGAGGGTGGGACACCTTTTAAATAAAATATATATTTGAGATGATTGAACGGTGTTTTATTAGAGTGGTGGTTTTGGTCGGCCTGCTGATGGTAGGCTGGGGAGATGATGTGCATGCCCAGTTCCATGAGATGGAGGGTCTGCCATGGGTGCCCTAATTTGATTCAAAAGAAACTCATTATCTTCGTCCTTAATTTCTGAATCCCGAGGGAGTGTCTTGAAAAAACTTGAGGCATTCAGAATGTGTTGCAAGGCTTCTTGACTGTAAACCCTGGATAAATCTACTGCTTTTTCCATTTATATCCTATTGCTCATTTTCTCTTCTAAGGTCTGCCATCATTGATTCATAGAGCGGATTTGAATAACGGTTCCTTTGTGCTCCAAGATGGTCCAGAGCATCTTCAAGACCTTTTTCTACTGCATCAATGTTTCCTGTGATTGAAGCCTTAAAGGACGGTTCCGCAAACAGATTTTCCTTCAGTGTTTTTTCAACATTGTCTCTGAAATCTTTCAATTTCTGCATTCTTGTCTTGATTTCTTCTTCAATTGCTTTGGCTGACTCTTCTGAAATTCTTCGTTGCTTTGCATATTCAGAAATATTTTCAAAAAGAGCTTCGTTTTTTACAAGTTTGCCGAGTTCATCTACAGAATTCTTAGTTTCAAGTTTAGAAGAAAAATGCCTTGATGAGCCGTAATATTCTTGATAGTCAAAAGAAAAATCATCTTTTTGCCAAGTCCTATTAACAATCCTACTATCTGGAAGATTGTTAATTCTTTTCCTGTTTTTATTGAATAGTTTTTCACAATCCCTTGAAAAATAGTGTATCTCTTCGTAAGAGTCAATCTTTATAGGGGATTTCAGTTTATAAATAAGTGATCCATCTCCATAATTCGCTGTAACAAATTCAAGCACTTCATTTTTCTTATAAAATCTGGAATCAATATCCGCTTCAAACGATGCTATTTTATCTTCGATTCTTTGGACATCTTCTGAACCGCATCCAACTCCGTGCTCACGAACAATTTTTTCTATGATAGTCTTCGCTTCATCAAACTGCCTTGCAGTATCCCAGATACAATAAGAAATAAGCTGGCAGTCCATAAGGTCAACATCATTTCGTCCGCAAAGATAAGCGCTTGTCTGGAGCAGATGAACAATTTTCTTCCAGCGTCGGTCCGAAACATAGTATTTTTCGCTGTTGTTTGTCTGCTCTTCGTTCAAACGATTCATTTCCTGACGAACACCGACAATTACCTCCTGAATTTCCTGCGGAAGTCCAATTTTTTTTATTTCATTCTGCCATTCTTTGATTTCGTCAACATTGAGAAGAATGTCTTTTACATCAGAAACATCAAGTTCATCAAAAGAATCCATACACAATTTGAACAAATCATTATTTGTCTTTACTGGATTTACAAAAGTGCGCACAGTGAAACGGTCGTAAAGCGCACTGAGACCTGACGCTGGAAATTCGTTGGAAGCGGCCAGACAAATCTGAAGAGGAACTCTACCATATTTACCAAGCTTTTCATCAGACAGCTCTTCTTCTGTTTCGGCAGGTCCATTTCTAAATTTCTTTTCATTGATGATGGTCAAAAGTGAATTCAAAATACCGTTTCCGCTTTTCCAAATTTCATCAAGGAAGGCTATGTGCGCCGTTGGCAGATATCCGTCTGTTCTTCTTTTATATACACCTCGGTCAAGTCCTTCCAACTTAATTGGCCCGAAAATTTCTTCCGGTGCAGAATACTTGCTCATAAGGAATTCAAAATATTTTGTATCTTCCTTAAAAATTTTATGCAGACGAGAAGAAATCATGGATTTTGCAGTTCCTGGAGGTCCCATGAAAAAGATGTTTTCTCCTGCAACCGCACACAGCAAAGCAAGTCTTGTTGACTCATCTTTGTCAATGATACCCTCCCTCATTTTATTGAGCAGCTTTGACATTCTTTCTCTAATATTGGACTCTTTCATTAGTTCATCTCCTCGTTGTAATACTGAAGCTTATTTGTGTTTTGACTTCACTATCTTTTCCAAATAACCATATCTGTATGAAAACAAGCAATTTCTCCTTTGTTTTTACCTTCAAGATATCTTGCTTTTAAAAAGAAATTACTTACATTAGGAACAATATCAATAACCTGTATTTTTACATGCTCATGCTTGGATTCAACAATTCTTCCATAATCTGTTGGCTTTAAATATCTTTTCGCATCTTGATTTTTTTCTAAGCTTTTTCTAAAACGCTCTTCAGAATAATCTTCATCCTCAGGCATTGGAACAATTTGTATTATTCCTTCGAGTTTCTTTTCTTCTAACTCTTTTTTTCTCGCTTTTGCTTCTTCTACAGAACTATAATGTGCAGCCTTTTTTATATTTTCAGTCATTCCAATGTTTTCCAAAAAGTATCCAACTGCATATTTTCCTGCTAATACATACTCAAGTACATATTTCATAAATAGTTCCTTTCTCCAACAGCTCAATGAGCCGTCCGTATAACATTTAAGCGACGACAAGTTAGACTTGCTGTCTGATTTGAAACATAGAAAACCATTAGACTCCCAATCTTATCGCACTAAGGAATATCCTAAATCATTAGATAAGAAGCCCCTAGTGAGATTTTATACGAGCCATCTCTTATTTTACATCGGAATCGGTCTCCACGCAAGTATAATGACATATCACAAAATTGGACTTCTATTTTGTGGGCAATAATGATGTACACAATGACCAATTTGTTTACAGAGCGTAGCTGAAGCACAGTTATTCAGTGAGCAGCGTTAGCTGCGAACAAATCCGCTTGTTCACCCCTTTTTATCTGCGAAAATTGAAACCGAGCCTAAAAAACTTTACAACAAAATCTCCATATAACATGGCGTTCTGCCACTAAAGAAAAGACAAAAAATTTCCCAAAAAAATGTGCATATTTTTTACAATCGTGATCTTCACGGCATATTATAATATGAGAGGTGAAAGTTGAAGCCGATTGATGAATTGACCTTTATTGACGACTACATGTTTGGTGAAGTGATGAAGT
>JAFNQK010000020.1 GCA_017386165.1 Treponema sp. | reverse complement strand
TACGATTCTTTTAAAGTAGATGTAGTACAACCTGCAACAGCAGACCGTTTTTTATCTTCTGAACTAGATGCAGACACAAAGGTTCCAGCAGGAACATACATATATAAAATCAATGATAAAACAGTAACAATGAGATGGAAAGGCGGCTCCCTACAGGACTTTTCCAATTCTCTTAATAAACGCGGAAACGATTTAATTAAAACCCGGGTAATCGGAGCTACAAAAGGAAAAAAAACACTTGCAATTGAATCTCTCAAAACAGGTGAAGAAAACAAACTGAATTTTGAAGGCGATGCAAAGGCATTTGCAGAATCCTGCGGAATGATAGTACGTATCAAACCAAAAAGTTCATCTTTTGGCACTACCCGCTCAGAATTTAAGCAGACATCAGCACAAGATGTTGAACAAAAAAGAATGCCTCAAATTTCTACAGCATCTCTTAAAGTTACAGAGGACAATATCACAGTTCCACCACGAAACGGTTTTTCACTTTCAATTCCTCAGGAAATCAAAGAAAAACCAAATACACATATTCAGTTTAGTATATCAAAACAGAATGTAACTGATATCACAATTGCATTAAATAAACAGGATCAAAGACCGGAAATCCCTGAAACTGGTTCAATCACATTCAGAGATGTTACAGTTTATAATGCCAATTCAGATGCTGCTCTTCCTCCTCTCCCTGCAGAAAAACCTGTACCACTGGAATCAATTTCTACAAATGATGTTTTGTATGCAGTTTTGAGCGACGGATCTGAAAAGCTTATTTCTACCCCTAACCTTTTATCAAGCGAAAAGATTGATGTAGATATTAATCTTTCTGACTTTCCTGACATAGAATCAATCGCACTGAGAAACAAAAACACAGGCTACACATTAAATCTTTCTACAATGCAGGCTGCAAATCCAAGCGAAAATCTCGGTTTTATTCCTCAGCACGCCATCACAACAGCAGGAGACGCTATAATTAAATATGAAGGAATTACAATAAAAAGACCAAGCAACGATATTGACGATGTAGTTCCGGAAATTACACTGCATGTTCACGAAAAGACAGAAAAAACTGCAACAATCAAGATTGAACCGGATGTAGAATCTGCAAAAGAAGCCTTGATTACCTTTGTCGGAAAATATAATCAGGCATTAGCCGAAGTAAATATTCTCTCTCAGAATAAACCGGAACTTGTAGAAGAACTTGATTATCTTACAGAAGATGAGCAGCAAAAACTCCGTGAAAAAGTAGGTATGTTTAATGCCGATTCATCTTTAACAAGCCTTAAATCCTCAATGCAGACAACCACAAGCGCCCGATATCCTTTTTCTGACAATGCATCAATCACAATGCTAAGCCAGATTGGAATTGCAACAAATGCAACAAATTATTCTGGTTATACACCAAGTAAACTTCGGGGCTATCTTGAAATCGATGAAAAGAAATTGGATTCAGAGTTGGAAAAACATCTCGATGATGTAAAAAACATTTTCGGATTTGATTCTGACGGTGATTTAATTATTGATTCTGGAATTGGATTTAAGCTTGATAAACAGCTGACTGGTTATGTTCAGTCGGGCGGTATTTTTGCAATGAAGACAGCAAGCCTTGATTCAAAGATTAAATTCAGCGAACAAAAAATCAGTAAACTAGAACTTCAAATGAAAGATAAAGAAGCCGACCTTAAAAACAAATACGGTTCAATGGAAGGTGCCTTAAACAGTCTGGAAGGACAGCAGAATTCAATTAAAAATTTCTCTAACTCTCTTAGAGGCTCAAATCAATAGGTGGTAAATTATGGAATTTTATCTCAATAACGAAAAGATTGATGTAACAATAGAAAACGAAAAAACAGTTGGAGATGTTTTTAAATCTTTTGAAATTAATTGCGAAGAAAATAATGCAGCCGTTATAGGCATTACACTTAACGGGAAAAATATCACAGCCGACCTTTTTGACGAAGTTTCAAAGCAGGAATTAGAAGATTCAATGAAATTCAACTTTAATATCGTTACAAAAGACGCAATCAAAGAATCTTTTATTAAACTTTCAGAACTGTTTACAGAATTAGCTGATAAAATGATTCAGATTCCTGTTGAACTTCAGAGCGGAAAAGATAAAGAAGCTCATATGTCAATAAAAGTTCTGGCAGATAGTATTGAAGATTTTTGCCATGTAGCAACTCTCGCTTCCCTATTCCAGGAATATTCAATTGTACTTATCGATGATATGCCTTTTGCGGATTTTTTTGCAGAATTCAGTCCTATTCTAAACGATTTTGAACAGGCACTCAAAAATAATGACACAGTAAGTGTCGGAGACCTTGCAGAATATGAAATCTGTCCACGACTTCAGGCAATCGCCAAAACACTTAAAGATTTATAAGGTGAAATTATGGATTTTGATTTTAGAGCAGGAAACACACCTTTACATGCAAGACAAAACGCAATCATTTATGTTGTTGTTCTGGTAGCAGCAATAATTGCAGGATTATTTTTTGTAGTCTGGTTTCTATTAAAGCTTTATAAACAGAAAAAAGAAACCCCTGAATACATCGAAAAAGAAAAGAACCGCAAAACAAACAAAAACGACATTGATATTTTTGCAAAAAAAAATAATCTTTCAAAAAACTTTTCTGCACTTCTGTTAAAAATTTGTAAATTCCATGAAGTTCCAAATATTCTTTATTCTATAAAAGAATTTGAACCCATTGCACAAATTATTGACAATTACTACATTGAACAAAAGAACAATATTTCTGCCCAGGAAATTAATACTTTGTTCAATCTAAAATATCGTCTTGAACGCATTTACGCTGCTTCAAACAATATTTCCAACACCTACGGTCTACCCGCAAAAACACCTATCTGGCAGATTTTTCAGGATGGATCTAAAGCAGCATATACGATTTACAAAAACCAGAAAGATTTCCTTGCTATTGAACTTCCGGAATCAGCTCAGAAAGAAAACAATCCAGAAGCCCTTTCAAAAATAGCATTTACTTTTACTTCTGAAACAGGAATGAGCTATGCCTTTTTATCCCGAATAATGCGCTACGAACAGTCACCAGAAGGCAAACAGCTGATGATCGTATCTCATTCAAACAATCTTATTACAAAGCAGCAGAGACACTACAAACGTATTTATCTCAATGAAAAGACAACATTCTCCTCTGTAAAAAAACAGACAGGCAAAAAGAATAACAAATATATTCCTTCTGAGTCAAAATATAACTGTGTAATGACCAATATTTCTGGCGGCGGTTGTTGTATTTCTTCAACCTTACCAATTAAAGCTGGTCAGCTTGTAAGCATCGATTTACCTTTTGCTGATACAAACAACAATTGTATAGGAAAAATTATAAACACAAGAAAATCAAAATCTCCAGGAATCTACAACTTGCACATTCAGTTTATCGATTTACCTGTAGAAGTTCAAAACACAATTTTAGTCAGGGTAAACAACCTTAGTAACTTTAATTTATGATT
>JAFNQK010000251.1 GCA_017386165.1 Treponema sp. | reverse complement strand
GCCTCGCTGACCATTTTGATTATCTTATTAATAGTAGAATCCTGACCGACCTTTGTTGCCCGAACAGTGATGCTTCCGCTTTTGTTGAGGGTTCCGCTAAAGACCTGCTCCTCTTTTGTTTTTTCAACAGGAAGACTTTCGCCAGTAAGAGACGACTCGTCAATTGTACAGAGCCCTTCTACAATTACACCGTCTACAGGAATTGCATCCCCAGGCCGTACAACAAACACATCACCCGCCTGAATCTGCTCCAACGGAACAGTTTTTTCTTCCCCGTCTTTTAATACAGTCACCGTTTTTGGAACCAGATTTTTAAGACTGTTCAAGGCGCTGGTAGTTTTACCCTTGCTGTATGCCTCTAGAGTTTTTCCGACAGTAATCAGAACAAGAATCATGGCGCTGGATTCAAAATAGAGATTATGACGAACATGAGAAGCATCTTGCATCTGACCACTACTGTACAAATCCGACATTACAAAAAGCTGAACAAGACTCCAGACAAAAGAAACACCACTACCAAGAGAAATAAGGGTGTCCATATTTGGAGAAAGATGAAACGCACTCTTAAAACCAGAAACAAAAAAGTTTCTATTAATCACGAGAACTGAAATACAGAGAACCAGTTGAGAGAGCGCAATGGAAAGCGGATTTTTCTCAAGAAAAGGAGGAAGCACAAAACCAAACATATTATGCCCCATACTCAGATACATCAACGGAAGCAAAAATAACAGAGAAAAAACAATGCGATTGATTAATTGATGGGTTTGAGAAGAAGAAGTGCCCTTCTCCGAGTTACCGTGCCCATTACCCGAGGTTGCCGCCTCATCCTCCAGCCAGGCATCATACCCCGCGTCCCGAACAGCCTTAATAATTTTAGAAGAATCAACCTGTCCGTTGATTTTCATATCATTTGTCAAAAGATTAACCGCACAAGAGTCAACGCCTTCAACCTTGCTGACTGCTTTTTCAACCCTCGCCACACAAGCCGCACAACTCATACCTTTTATACAATATTTCTTCTCATAAGTTTGCATATGATAACCATATACTTTTCAGAAAGAGAATTCAAGGGCCTCAGGTTTTCGCTGGAAGCCAATTTTAAGACATACATTCGACCTTTTCTCCCTTTTCTGCTATATTAATCTCATGAGATGTCCGCGTTGCTATAAAAAAGACGAATTCTGTTTGTGTAAATATTCTAAAGTGGTTGATTCCGGGATAAAATTTGTGCTTTTAATGCATCCAAAAGAAGTAAAGAAGAACCGCACCGGCACCGGATGGATTACCAGAATGACACTCAAGGACTGCGAAATCATCGAAGGACTCGATTTTGCACAAAACCCAAGATTGCAGCGTCTTTTAAAGGACCCTCAATACTATCCTGTTTTGCTGTATCCGGGAGAAGATGCCTGGAATGCGCAAAAGCCCGGCTTTGCAGAAGAAGTAAACGGAAGAACTATTCTTGCTATAATTATTGATTCAACCTGGTTCTGCAGCCGCAAGATGATTGAGCACAACCCAGAACTTTTGAAACTTCCAAAACTGAGTTTTTGCGGAGATTACCGATCGATTTTTACCTTTAAGAGAGAACCTCGACCAGAATACATTTCAACAATCGAAACCTGCTATTACCTTACAAAGGAGCTGTCTTCGGTGGGACTTGCAAATCCAAACTGTGACCCTGAACCACTTATGAATGTGTTCAAGCAGATGATTATAAATCAGATTCGGGCAGAAAACGAACGAATCGCAGGTCTAAGACCCAACAATCACGCGGGGGACGGACATTACATCACCCCAAAAGAAATGCCTAATTTTCAAACGGTATTGTACCGCTAATCTGGTATTCCCCGTTTAAGGCGCCGAACAAAGCCTCTATTGAATAATCTGAATAGCTGTAACCAACTAAAATCTCGTCTGCAAAATCCAGGTCATAAGAATAAGTTGGTGTCATAATTGAAAAAACAACCACCCGCTTGCCGCAGTCCTTTAGGGATTTTGCAATGGTGGCGGCTCTTTCACTATTTACCAGAATTATAACGGTATCGTAGCCTGAAACATATTTTGGAAGATCTTCACTACGCCACTGAGTTTCATTTGGTCCCAGGTCTAAGTGATAAGAAAAAATCCCGCTGTTTGGATAACGCTTTTTTCCCTGTGCAAAGAAAGCATTAGTTGAACCCGCAAGTAAAACCCGTCCAGCATTTTCAGCTTTTAGAGGGAGATTTGTCTGTTTTTTTATCGCAATTGAACGGCAGGCCTGCTGCAAAAAGAATTTTTGTCCCTCTCTATCCGGAATATACTTGCTGATTTGAGAAGCATCGGGATACAAAGGCGCAGGTGCTACTTCTTTGTTTTTAAAATATTCCAGTTTTGCCTTGATGACACGGTAACAAGCCTCTTTTACCCGCTGTTCAAATTCCTGACTTGTGCTCATGAGGGCAAGATTGTTTGTCCACAAAGGTTCTTCAAGGCGGGCGGTCTTACTTGAAAGAACTATGTCGTTACCCGCTTCGATAGCACATTTAAAAGCATTTGAAAGAGAACCTGCATAAAAGGTTGCCCCATTCATGGTCATATCATCGGTAATGATAAGTCCTTTAAAACCAAGTTGATTTCTGATTAATTCTGTCAAAAAATATTTGGAGAGACTTGCTGGCGCCCCAGTTTTATCAATCTGAGGATAACTCAAATGGCCGCTCATAACGGCAGGAACCTTTTGTTCTATGAGCATTTTAAATGGAACAAGTTCCCGCTCGTTAAAGGTTTTCCAGTCGATATTAATTTCTGGAAAGTGAATATGGCTATCGTATTGAGTATCCCCATGCCCCGGAAAATGTTTTACAGTTGGAATAATTCCTGCAGCTTCACTTCCGCTTGCCCAGGCAGCTCCCAAAACTCCAGATTTATAAGGATCGTCTCCAAAAGAACGGGTACCGATAATCGTAGAATCGTGATTTGTAAAAAGATCCACCGTCGGAGCAAAGTTCATATTGATTCCGAGACACTTGATTTCACGGCTGATGTAATAGGCAGATTTCCATGCATCAACAGGATATCCGCTGGAACCGATTGCCATATTTCCGGGAGTTACAGCAGTTTCACCCTTAACGTGTCGAATCCATCCGCCTTCCTGGTCGGTAGCAACAAAAAGAGGAATCTTAAACCGACGGCTTGCGGCACTTTTTTGCAAACTGGTAATTGATTTTGCAACGAGATTGATATCATCTGTGTTCCAGCCGAAAACCTTAACGCTACCGAGGCCTCGGCCCCCAACCCACTGATACAAAATGTATTCCGGTTCTGCACCCGCCCATCCAAACATCAAAATCTGGCTCAAAAGTTCTTCATTTGTCATTCGGCCAACGAGAGCTTTAGCCAGAAGGTCGTCCGGATAATCACTCCAGAAATCGATGTTCTTTGGAAGCGAATCACTTGCCCGTGTATAAATATCTTCTACTTTTGAAACCGCAGAAGCAGTTTTTTTAAGAGGCTTTTTTTCTTCCTGATTTGATAATAAATCAATTTCTTCCTGAGAATAAAGAAGAGAACTTAACAATAAAAATACGAATACAAAAAGGTGTCTGTGCTTTAACACATTTTTCATTCTTTGAGTATACAATTTTTTAGCGCTTATTGGAATTATTTACTATTTTTTCTGCAAGATTTTGTAAATTATGAACAAGGCCGCCTTCACTGTACATGCTGGTTATCTGCCATTTGTACATTTCCAGAACCTTGTAGCGCATTATTGTTCCTTTTGCACTCAGTTCAACACCAACTTCAAAAGGCTTTTCAATAAATGCAAACTTTCCGATTTTTTCAAAAGCCTTAAATCCGTTTTTAGCACAAACCTGACGCTCAAGTTCCTTAAAAATAAGTTCATGAATCTTAGGATTTTTGAGAATCAAAGGATAATCCCCGGAAATATTATTGCAAGAAGCAAATTTTTCGATTTCTTCTTTACATGGAAGAATAAGGGCACCAAGACAGTTCTTATCCTGCCCCACAACCATACTCTGAAGAATAAACGGAGACTCGTTGATTTTGCATTCAATCGGGAACGGCTCGACATTTTCACCAGAACGAAGGACAATCGTATCCTTGGCGCGGCCTTTAATCATGAGCTCGCCGTTATAAGAACGAAGACAGAGGTCACCGGTATTAAACCAGCCTTCAACAAGAACCTCGCTGGTGAGTTCCGGCTGCTTGTAGTAGCCCTTCATAACATTATCACCGCGAACATAAAGAACGCCCATCTGACCAGGCTTGCACTCACGGCCATATTTATCCACAACCCGTGTTTCACAATGAGTTGCAGTTTTCCCAATAGTCTGAAGAACAGGTCTTTTTCGATTACGGATTGCAACAATCGGAGCAGTTTCTGTAAGCCCGTATCCTTCAAGAAGCTTTATTCCAATTGAATTAAAAAACTTATCCAGCTTTGGAGGAATACCGCCGCCACCAGTCAATCCAAGCTTAAAAGAAGAACCGAGGAAATTTCGAGCAGAATTGAAAAAGAGCATATTTCCAAGAGAACGAATCGGCATGAGGAAAATCTTAGGGATCCACAAAAGCTTGTTGAGCCAGGTCAAAATCCACGGGGTTTTCTTGAGCCTGAAGGTTCTTCCAAGCATGATATCATTCAACTTTTTAATTGAACTGGTGCTTGCCACACACAAATGGAACAAAGCCTTTTTTCCACGGCTTTTTTTGCAGCACTGTTTTTCGATTTGAGAATACAAACCATCCCAGATACGAGGAACACAGGCCATGAAATTAATCCCGATTTTATTACAGTCAGAAACAATCATGCTGACAACCGGTTTGGAATAACAAAGGCTCACCCCAAGCCACAATTCATAGTATTCCATCTCACGTTCGTAAACATGCCAGACCGGCAAAACGCAGAGGGCTTTTTCACCCGGCTTGAGTCGAAGATCGTTATGAATACTTTCAAACTGGCAGGTGAAATTTTTGTGAGTTAGTTCTACACCCTTTGGAACCCCTGTGGTACCAGAAGTAAAAATTATGGTTGCAGAATCGGAATCTTGTCCGCTCTTTAAAATCTCTTCAACCTTGCCGGGATTTTCGTTACGATACTCAATTCCTTTTTCTAGAATTTGATTATATATATAGAAGGAAAATGCATATTTTTCAATTTCAATGCCATTCAGATTATTATCGAGAACAATCAGATTTTTTAACTTTGGAAAAGAAGAAGCATTTTCAAGGATTTTTTTGAGGCTGTAAGCGTTTTCTGTAACGACGGTTTTACATTCAGCAAAAGAAAGAATATATTCAAGGTCTTTAGAAGTTGCTTCACTACCGCGAGGAATATCGGGACATCGGAGAGCCATGATTCCAAGGCTTGCAACCAGCCATTCCTGCCGGTTGTCACTTATAAGACCAATATTTTCGCCTGACTGAGTTCCAATAGATAAAAGTCCACCAGCAAAATTAAGCATAGAACGAATAAAATCAACATAGGTGATGCCTTCAAAGGTTCCTGCTTTATTTTTTCTATATTGAATATAGGCATTTGGTGTAGAAAAAGACTTTTGATACACCAACTGAGGTATAGTTGCACACATTTTTAAACGCTCCCCCTAAAGACTTTTATACCACCAATAATATACCGAAAAGTAGCCTCTTTTTC
>JAFNQK010000250.1 GCA_017386165.1 Treponema sp. | reverse complement strand
ATCAACGCAAGTCATGCTTCCATTGGATTTTCGCTCAAAGACGATTTTTACGGTTTGACTCTTTTTGCTCGTCCGCAGTTTAAAGTTGAGCACTGTATGGAGCCTCGCAAAAATGAATACATGAGGCAGTGCAAGATTAGCAAATCTATTCAAACAGTACTTGGATTAAAAGTAACAGAAGAAGAGTATCAGAACGTTCTTGATATGGTGAGCGATTTTTTGATTAATCAGAATGTTGTTTACGATGTATCAAAAAATTTTCAGATGGCGCTTTATACTACCGGCCGCAAAGTAAATTCTATGATGACTGGCAAGAAGAGTAAGCCTTGTCCTTATGCAGAAGGTGCCGAAATAGCTCCTCACAAAATTGAGGAACTGGATTTGAATAAGCAGTATAAGTTTGTCTGTTCAACTCTGATCAGTTATATTCTTTACAATTGTGTAAACAGCTACAGAAATTATATCGATTTGAATGGCCTTGAATGGAACAATATTGGGCCAAGTGATTTTATCAATTTCAGTGAATTTAAAGTAATGTTCTCATCTACCTGGATTAAATACAATCGTGCTGCCGAAAAGTACCTGGACAGCAAACAAGCTCTTAAAGATTTTATGGATTAAAAAGACAAAAAAAAAAGGACTTCTTAAAAGAAGTCCTTTTACATCTCCTAGCAGAATTGAACTGCTGTTGTCGGGATGAAAACCCGATGTCCTAACCACTAGACGAAGGAGACATAGCGTAAGTTTTTTATACTATAAAAAACAAAATTAGGCAAGGGGTTTTGTCTTATATTTGTACTTTATTCTACAAATTCGTATAAATTATTGAACGGATCATCAATCATCTTGAGTGTAGTGTCAAAATTGATGAGCTGTTTTTGGTTTTCTGTGTATGGCTTCCATTCAGGGAGATTTGGGCCGTTTGGATTACCGGTTTTGATAAAGTTTTCCCAGTAGGTAGACATTTGTTTTTCAAGAATAAAATCGCTTTCATCGTGATTCTTACTGTCCAAAGGAATATTATCGTAGGCGTACATGATTTCACCAGTATGGTGGTCTTTGTACTGTCTGTTCTGTTTGGTAAAGCAATACATGTAGGTTGGTTTATTCTGGCTAGAAACAAATTCTGTCCAGACATGATGCGGATAAGAGAAACATACTGTAGTAAAGATATCAGTGTAGTAGTCCTTTGCTTCCTGGTTTGTTGTTGCTGGATAAAGTTTTTTTACACTTTCCCAGTTTTTAGGAAAGGCAGTCTGCAAAAGCTGGTCATAATTTTTGGTATTGATTTTGGTGAATACCATCCACGCGTACGACTCGTGGAGGTTATATCCGTTTAAGAGAGCTTCTTCGTGGTTGAGCCCCTGCTTGTAGATTTCGTACGGTGTCTGTGGAAGAACATAGCCGTCAACTGTACAAGAATTATTTGTAAATTTGGTTCTAACCAACTTTTCGGCAGGAATTTTTCTCAAGTCGGCAAGATTTTTAGCTTTAAATTCCTTTTTGATGTCTTCTCCCATTTTGAGGGCTGTTTCTAATGAGCGGAATGAGTGCTTTGGATTTTCTACGATTACAGAAGAGCTTTCGCCGATTGCGCGGTTAAAATAATCTTTTGTAAGAGGGCTTGCGCACATTGTTGATACCGCAGAAGAACCGGCAGATTCTCCAGCAATTGTAACATTGTTCGGGTTTCCGCCAAAGTAACTGATGTTTTTGTTAACCCATTCCAGGGCTTTTGCCATATCTAAAAGGCCATAGTTTCCGGTGGTGTGATTTGGGCTTTCGTCCATGAGTTCCTGCAAAGCAAAGAACCCGAATACATTTACGCGGTAGGCAATTGTAACTACGATGATATCGCGTTTTGCCATATTTTCACCATCGATTTCTTCAAAAAAGCTCTGGCCGTTGCAGAAGCTTCCGCCATGGATGTAAACGAGAACTGGAAGGTCCTTTTTTTCAGTTTCAGGTTTCCAGATGTTGAGGTACAAACAGTCTTCGCTGGATGGGCAGTCCGTTGTTCGGCTTTTTTGTGGGTGATAATAATTGTTCCATATAATGCTGACTAATTTAGAGTGGGTCTGCATTGCTTCTGGGGCAAAGTGGTCAGCACTGAATACCCCTTCCCATGGTTCAGGATCCTGAGGTTCCTTCCATCTGAGGTCCCCTACAGGAGGTTTTGCATAAGGGACTCCTGCAAAAAGCTGAACCGTCTGGTCCTGGTTATATATTCCCTGGATTTGTCCCTGAGGAATGGTTAAAACTTCTGTTTTTAGAGTGTAATTTGCCGGTCGGACAAAATCTTTCTGGGTTGCACAAGAAGTAATAATTGAAGTTGCTGTGATTAAAGTGAATGCGGTTAGTGTAATTAAAATTCTTTTTTTCATCATATCGAAATTATAGACATTTATAATTTAACTCGCAACTAATATATGTTTGTGATAATATATTTTTTATGAAAAAAAATTCTTTAATTGTCTTAAATAACTGTCATATAGAAAATAAGCGTGGAACAGTTCTTAATGAACTCAGCTGGACGATGCAGACTGGAGAAGCCTGGCTTGTAATCGGTCCAAACGGCGGCGGCAAGGCAGAATTTGTAAATGCTCTTGCAGGTCTTAATTCTTTTGTTCCAAATAATTCGGGTGCGGGAGAAGATATTTCTCTGTGTTCAAATACTTTTGCTGATTCGGTAGAAGTGGTCAGCCTTGAACGGGCAGCCCGCTTAATCGAAGAAGAACGGGAACTGGATGAAAGTGAATTTATTGAAGGTGGCGTAGATATTGGACGCATTGGACGAGTATTTATTTCAGAAGGAATTGTTGGTCCTATTAAAAAGGGCGCTCCTGTACCTCCTGTTGCAAAAGAACTGGATGCTTATCCTGAAATCAAACTCTGCGGCGTACAGAATATTCTCGACCGGGGAATTAAATATATGTCTACTGGAGAAATCCGCCGTACTCTTTTGGCGAGAGCCCTTGTTTCAAGAAAAAAGCTTTTGATTTTGAGTGATCCTTTTGCTGGTCTTGATGCAGAAAGCCGCGGAATTCTCCTAGACTTTTTTAATACTATTGCTTCAAAACAGCTCAATGATGAAAAAATGGACGCTACATTCCCGCGCATAATTCTTTGTATGGAGCGCTATGTAGAAATTCCTGATTCGATAACAAATGTTCTTGAGTTTACAGGCGGAAAGGTTTCTTTTAATGGAACTAAGGCTGATTTTGAAAAAGTTATCAAGGAACGGGAATCTGAAGGCGCAGAAGAGCGTGAGCAGAAACGCAAAGAATTCCGGGACAGCGTAAAGCAGATGAGTAAGGAAGTTGATACCGTAATGGGTGTAGATACTTCTGTTGAACTCCCTGAAAATCTTATTGAAATGCACGATGTAAATGTGGGCTGGGACGATCACAAGGTTCTCCGCAATTTTAACTGGACTTTGAAAAAGGGAGAACACTGGCTTATTCGAGGTCCAAACGGTTCCGGAAAAACAACCCTTTTGGAACTCATTACCGGCGATAATATGCAGGTTTTTAACAACGATATTAAACTTTTTGGCGCACGCCGTGGTTCCGGAGAAACTATCTGGGATATCAAGCACAAGCTTGGAATTGTCAGCTACCGCCTTCATGTTGAATATCGCATGCTCAAGGATACTCCTCTTCGTAATGTAATTATCAGCGGATTCCATGATTCAATCGGATTGTATGAAAATGTTGGAGATGTGGAACGGGCTGCAAGTGAAAAATGGCTGAATCTCGCAGGGTTTGGAGGCCGCGGTTCAGAGGCCTTTGGTTCTCTCAGCTACGGCGAACAGCGCGCAATTTTGATTCTCCGCGCGGCTGTTAAGTGCCCACCGGTTTTGATTTTGGACGAACCATGTCACGGACTGGATGACCAGTTTAGACAGAAAATCCTTGATTTACTGGAGATTGTTGCAGAAAGTGGAACAACAACTTTGCTTCACGTTACTCACGAACCTAGTGAAGTTCTAAAATGTGAAAAACATGTGCTTGAACTTTTGCCAAATCAGGAACCTATGTATAGAATAGAAGTTAGAGATTAAATAAAAAAAGAATGGAGAAAAGATGAAAAAGATTTTTGCCGCCGTGTTGGGGGGCTTGCTTTGTGTTTGTGCTTTTGCCGGTGGTAGAAGTGATGCTGAAAAAGGAACTGCTGCTAAGGAGACTTTTAAGCCTTCTTATAAACAACAGATGCCAGAAGGAAATCCTTGTGTTTTTGAAGAAGTCTGGGGCTGGGTTATGCGTAACCGCGAGGATGAGTTTAAGCCGGAGTTCCCGGTTACAGATGCCTGCTATTTCAGCGCAGAAGTAGATTCTTACGGAAACCTTTGTAATATTCCGGATATCAGAAAGTTAAAGGATTTTAACGGTCGAAAGCATCTCGTAATTGTAAGCGACAGCCGTTCCCTTACTCACTTTTTGCTGGATCCGACTTTTAAGCTTGTTGATAAGTTTGTAAAAGATGTAATGAAAGCTGCCAAGCCATATGATGGAGTGCAGGTTGACTTTGAATTGATTCCTGGAAAAGATGCCAAGAATTTTTACAACTTTCTGGTAAAGCTTTCTGAGGAATGCAAAAAAGCGGACAAGATGTTTACCGTTTGTGTTCCTGCCCGCGTAAAAACTATAAGCGACGATATTTTTCCTTATAAAAAAATTGCAGAAATCAGCGACCGCGTTATTATCATGGCATATGACGAACACTGGTCTACCAGCAAGCCTGGCGCTATTGCAAATGTTGCCTGGTGCCAGAAAATCGTAGATTATGCAAAAACAGTAATTCCCCAGGAAAAACTTGTAATGGGACTCCCGTTCTATGGCCGAACCTGGGCAAGCGAAAAGACTGCCAGCGGCTGGTATTTTACTGGGGTGAACCGATTAATCCGTCAGTACGATGCGGCAAAACCAAAATATGTAGATGATATTCCTACTACAAAAATTACGATGAAAGTCAGTGTCGAAGCCTGGTGGGAAGACTGCTACTCCGTGGTTCAGAAGATGCGCCTTTATGAACAGAAGGAAGTAAAGGCAATTGCTTTCTGGCGTATTGGTCAGGAAGATCCTCTCGTTTGGGACTGGGTAAAATATCGTGCACAGATTATTGAGCCGCCAATTCCGGAAGATGTCCTTAACGGACAGGAAGAAGCTCTTTCAACAGAAGTAGATCACGTAGACACAGAATATGCGGCTGAATAAGGCGCAGAATAAAGATAATTGCCTATAAATAAAGGATTTGGTATAGTAAGAATATGAGCGAAAAGATTACTAATTGTCCATGTGGTTCTGGAAAAAAATACGGCGAATGCTGCGAACCAATCATTAAAGGAACTGTAAAAGCTCCAACTGCAGAAGCACTTATGCGTGCTCGTTATTCTGCTTATGTAACTCACGAAATTGACTTTATCATCAATTCTTGTGAAGAAGGCGAAGGAATCGCTGACATCGATAAAGAAGCTACAGAACAGTGGAGCCGCGATTCAAAATGGCAGGGCTTGAAAATCATCAGAACAGAAGAAAAAGATGATGAAGGCGTTGTAGAATTTATCGCAGACTACACATTGAATCAGATGATCGAACATCACCACGAAATTGCAGGTTTCAAAAAGTTTGATGGTGAATGGAAATACGTTACCGGCAACATCATTACAGAAACTGTAAAACGCGAAGGCGAAAAAATCGGTCGTAATGATCCTTGTCCTTGTGGAAGCGGCAAAAAATACAAAAAGTGCTGCGGACGCTAGATTATTGATAACAACAGGGGCCTTAGATGCCCCTTTTTTTATATGAGGAAGTACATGGCTGAACGAATTGTAACTGGTTTTCATGCAATTGAAGAAAAGGTTTTAAAAGCAAAGGATTCTAAAAAGGCAGAAGGAATCAAAATTATTTATTCCAAGATGGGGCCTCGCGTCAAAAAGATTATTGCAGCTGCAAAAGAAGCAGGAATTCCTGTTAGTCAGGCCGACGATAAAACTCTTGATTCAATGGTTCAGTCATTGCCAGAAACCAGCCGTGACCATCGTGGCATTGTACTTAGCCTTAGCGGTGAACAGGCAAAGACACAGAATCTTGTAGAATTCAATGAATGGATAAATGCAAGCCAGTCAAAAGACGAAAATGAACGCCAGACAGTTGTTGTTCTCGATTCTGTAACAGACCCTCATAATGTCGGCGCCATCATCCGAAGCTGCGATCAGTTTGGAGCAAGCCTTGTAGTGATTCCGGATCACCGCGGTGCCAGGGACATCAGCAACAACGAAGTAATTGCACGCAGCAGTGCAGGCTCAAGTGCCTGGGTTCCGGTGGCAGTGGTGACAAACCTTGTTCGGGCAGTTCAGGATTTAAAGAATATTGGATTCTGGGTATATGGCGCCGATGCAGGTGGTTCAAGCCTTCAGCAGACTAAGTTTGCTCCAAAAAGCGTAATCGTAATGGGCAGCGAAGGCACTGGAATTGCCCGCCTCCTGGAAGAACAGTGCGACTCCATCGTAAGCATCCCAACCTGCGGCAAAATCGACAGCCTCAATGTCAGCGTCGCAGCCGGCGTATTGTTATACGAGAATTACAGACAGAGTTTGTAGAAAGGCTTTGAGGTGGTTGTGTTTCCACCGCGCTGGTTAACCTTCCTCCGCGCTGGTTGAGCTTGTCGAAACCACTGCAGTGGCGATGGAGCTCGCGGTTACTGAGCTCGTCGAAGTATCGAAACCACTAAAACTGTACCCCGATGCCGGCGGAGAGAGTGAGGCAGTCGGTACCAAAAGTTATATAGCTTTCTTTAAAATAAGTTGCCTTGCTTTGAATCATGTAGGCTAGGTTTGAGTATCCTATCAAAGGAAAACCAAAGCAGGCATTTATGTTGAGACCGATTTTACATTTTTCGGAATTAAAAAACCATAAATTGTAATTTACGTTGTTTATCAGCAAGGCACTGTATTCCTGAAAATAGATGTAAGTGTCTGTGAGATTAAAGGTTCCACCAGTGGCTTGCTGCATGTTGAATGCAAGTCCAGGTTTTAAAGAAAGGGAATTATATTCGTTAAAATCCCAGTTAAAAACTACGGTTCCGCCCACGCAGGCATTGATACCAAAATCCACATTTCCATAACCATATTGAATGGCTTCTCTAATCAAGATTTTATTAAAAAAATCAGCAGAAGTTATAACTGAAAATCCGTGGGAGAAAGCTATATCAGAGTTAAACAAATGAACCCATTCAATCTGAAATCCGGCAGCTGACATATCGCTAACGGTAAAACTCAAGTTTTCAGAGGAATGAACTGGGTATAAAGAGTAACGATTTTCAGGATTAAAACTATAATTCAAGGAAATTCTATTTTCAGAAAAAGAAGCTGCTACGCTGATAGAAAAAAGCACAATTAAAGCTAAAAATATTTTCTTCATAATTAATAATAAGATTTAAAAATGATAATGTCTATTCGGATAAAAATAGAAATGTGCTATAATTTAGCGGTCATATTCAAAGATATGGAGATTTATAATGAAAAGATTTTTTATCATATCGCTAATTTTTTTCATGTTCACAAGCTGTGATCAAATCTGGAAACAGAATGCAAATCAGGTTTCATTAGATAATTTAATTTTAAACACCAATCCAGAATATGACTGGTTAGTAATAATGTATGCTGACGGCGATAATAATTTGAATAATGACATATTGCTTGATGTAAATGAAGCAGAATACGGATTATCGTTGATTCAAGATAGTGACGGATATCCACTGAATGGCATGAATAGTGTAAAGGTTATTGTTCTGTGGGATGGAAATGATAAACCTTCCTATTTATTAGATTTGGAGCAGGATACAGAAGTAAATTATAAGTTCAGTTCAAATACAAAAAACTTTACTAAAAACGCAGAAGAGTGGATGAGTGAAGATGGCTATGTAGAAGTTGGAAAGGGTGGAGAAGTTGCAATGTCTTCTTACGAGACTCTCGCTAATCTTTTAACCTGGGTTAATGAGCATTATCGGGCAAAACACACCATCTTAGTCCTCGAAGATCACGGCACTGGCCCAGGATATTTATATAGTAGAAATATTGTTACTGATGATTCCAGAGCGATTTGTCAGGATTATTCAGAAGATGAATATTATTCATTGCTTTCCAGTCAGGATGTTAGTACAGGGCTTTCTCTTGCAGGTTATGGCAACGGAACAAAATTAGACATAATAATGGAAGATATCTGCTATGGAGCTAGTATAGAGGATGTATATCAGCTTCATAATTTTACAGATTACTATATTGGTTCGGCAAATCAGGTTCCGGGCTCAGGGAATGATTATACAAAGCTGGTTTATACACTGGCGACTTGTGATAGTACAGAGGGTGCTGCAAAGCAGATTCTAAAAAACTTTGCAGATGATTATACGGGATTTAATCCTATGGTTTTAGGAAGTGACAAAAACGATAGAAAAGAAATAACCACTGATATAGTCCCAACTTTTTCCGTATATGACTGTTCAAAAGTTCCAGACCTTGCTCAGGCCGTAACTGAGCTAGCAAATCTCTTGCTTGCAGAAGGCGATTCCCGCAATTTTAATTCTTCTACTAAATATAATGATTATCTTAGAGACAATTTTGTAAAAGATACCGCAAATTATGCAAATCTCTTGTATTACACCGCAAATATGAATTATCTCTATGACCTCGGCTGGATGATGAATCGTTTTGTCTATGTATCAAGTGAAGAAGGTGCTGCCGCATTGAATGGTACTGCCTGGCTAGAACTAGAAACTGCCAGCAAAGCGGTGATAGATGCCCTCAGAGAAGCAACCGTATGTGCCTGGCGCGACAGCTATTATTCCCAGGAAAGCAAACAGTATGGCATGTACAGCCGCCTGGACGGCAACCTAACAAGCGATTATACAAACCACGCCTTTGGACTCACAATTGCCGGTGGTTCTACTGATGTTTACAAAAATTCTGGCAAAAAGAATCATGTCTATTCCTGGTACAAAACCGACCTTGCCTTTGGCGCCGACACCACCTGGTACGAACTTCTGGTAGACTGGTTCAAAACGGTAGAGACAAGATAAGGGTTAATTTTTTTGAATAATTATATCCCATTTTTAATTCATTATAAAAATGACAAAATCCCACAAATACGGTTATAATCAGAGTATGACACAGAACGGAAAAACAGTAGTTGCAGTGACAGGCTCTGATGGGGCTATGGGTGGAGAGGTTGTTAGTCACCTCCTGGAATCGAACAAAGATTTTGAATTGCGTCTTTTTGTTTATGATAAGACAAAGCATTTGAGGGGCTTTTTTAAGTCGCTTCTCCGCAAAGGCAAAAAGCGGATTACGATTGTACGCGGGGACCTGGCAAATTATGAAGATGTGCAGGAGCTCGTTAAAGATGCTGATTATGTAATTCACTGTGGAGCAGTTATTCCTCCAAAAGCTGATCACAATCCTTTAAATACTATCAACACAAACTATGCCGGAACTTGCAATATCGTTGATGCAATTAAAGCAAGTGGCCGTGCAGAACAAATCAAATTAGTTCATATTTCGACAGTTGCCGTGTATGGTAACCGCGATTATCACCATATCTGGGCACGAATGGGTGACCCGGTTATGTCCAGCGCCTACGACTACTATTCTGCTTCAAAAATTAAGGGTGAACGCTATGTTCTGGACAGCGATCTTCCAAACTGGGTTGTATTGCGCCAGACTGCGGTTTATCACAAGTACTTCTTGGCAAACAACATGGACGATGGACTTATGTTTCATACTTGCTGGAATGCTCCTCTTGAATGGATTACTGACCGTGACAGTGGACTTTGTATTCAGCATCTTGTTGAAAAAGATTTGGACGGAAAATTGAATGGCTTCTGGCAGCAGGATTACAACATTGGTGGTGGTGCACCTTGTCGAGAAACCGGTTATGAAACCTTCAATTACGGCTTTGGACTTTTTGGCGCCAGTGCAGAAAAATTCTTTGAACCTTACTGGAATATTCCACGCAATTTCCACGGTGTATGGTATACCGACAGCGACATTCTGGACAAATGGCTTGAATACCGAACAGAAACCAGTGCAGATTACTGGCGTCGTATGGGCAAAGAACTCTGGTACTACAAACTCGGCGCAATTGTTCCGGGAAAACTCATCCGCAAGTTTGCAATTGAACGCCTTTTGACAAACAGCAATGCCCCAATGAACTGGGTTCGACTCGGCAAAAAAGGAAGAATCGACGCCTTCTTTGGTGGACAGGAAGCTTTTGACAAGAGTCCTAAAACCTGGAATGAATTCCCTGTTCTTGCAAAAGGTCAGACTCCAGAAGGCCCAATCAACTACGACGAATTAAAAGATGAATCTAAGGCCGACGCTTATAAGCTCAGTCACGGTTACAACGAAGAAAAGCCTGACACAGAATTAGACCTGCAAGATATGAAAGAAGCAGCAAGCTTCCGCGGAGGAAGTGTAGTTTCTACAGAAATGAAAAAAGGCGACCTCTACACTAAACTCAAATGGAAGTGTCATAACGGCCATGAGTTTGAATCAAGACCTTATACAATTTTAAAGGCTGGCTTCTGGTGTCCTGAATGCTGCGAAGCTCTTCCTAACTGGTCATTTGACAAAGTTGCTCCACATGTTCCTTTCTATGCTCAAGTATGGTACGATACACACCGCAAGGACGAAGAAAACAACGTTTATCCATACGATGAACACGAAGACGACGACCTTTTAAAACCGGTAGAGAAATTATAATCAATGCAAACGGAGCATTCATGAAAAAAGCCATCATCTATGTGTACAGTGGTACAGGCAATACAAAATTAGTTGCAGAATTGTACAAGGAATTCTTAACCGACTACGAAACAATCATTCATATGGTACGAATGAATCGCCTGGACAATCCTCCCCGCGAAGATTCTGAAACAGAAATTACACTCAGAAGAAAAGGAGCAAAGCATGCCTATTTCAATGTTCCTGACCCTAACGAGTATGATTTGGTCGGTTTTGGATATCCTGTTCATGGCTTTAATGCTCCGAGTGCAATGTATAATTTCATTAAGCTCCTACCCGCTGTTGAAAAAGGAAAAAGAACTTTCATCCTTAAATCCAGCGGAGAAGGACTTACCGTAAACAATTATTCTTCGCAGAAGTTCCTTCCTGTATTAAAACGTAAGGGCTATGATGTTCTCTGTGAGCGACATTTTGTAATGCCGTATAACATGATTTTCAGACATACTCCAGAAATGGTTAAAAACGAATATCTTTACGCCCGCGCTTATGCAGAATATACCTGCAAGCAGCTGATGCAGGCGGATTTTAAGGAAAAGGTTCGTTACTGTCCGTTAAAGTACTGGTTTGTTCCGATTGTTCGCATTTTGTGGATTTATGCCCGGGTTCAGGGGCCTGTAATGTATGCCGATAAGAAAAAGTGCTTAAAATGCGGAAAATGTGCAAAACTTTGTCCGCTTGAAAATATTAAAATTAAGAACGGGCTTCCAAAATTTGGAACCAACTGCGTTCTCTGCGTTGCTTGTTCCTTTAACTGTCCAACAAAGGCAATCAGTATCGGTTTATTGAATAACTGGCGTGTAAACGGTTCTTATAAAATCGTAGAAACCGCTGCAGATGAATCTATCCCAACCGGATATTTCGGTGAAAACTTAAAGGGACTTCATCGCTGGCTTTACTACAAATATTACAGAAGGCTTGATAAGGTTTTAGGTACTGATAAATCCTAAATTTAATATATCAATTTGATAGGTTTATTCTGACAAAAACACCCTAAAGTGTTTGACAAAAAATTATTTTTATAATATGTTAAACACAAAGGGGAGTAAAATGTTATCTTCTACATCTGATGTAAGTGCAACTTTGCAGCGAAAAATTTCTAAAAAAGTTTTGTTAGTAATGTTTCTAACTTACGTATTACCAATCTTATCTTTTATACCATTTTCAGTTTTTATTGGCGGTCTTACAGTAAAAGAATGTATTGCAATGACCATGAATCCGTTTTCAATTGCTCTTGTAGTTCTTTCTTTTGTTTTACCGATTGCCTGTTATCTGTCTCTTAACAAGGTCGTTTTAGCCTACAATGAATCAGAAGAATCGATTGTCAAAACAAACAAGCTTATAAACACCACTGAGACAATTACCTTTGCACTTCCGATTACAAATGCAATTTTGTACGGACTGGTCGTAGGTATCTATAACGGTATCAAGGGATTTCAGCCGGTAGCGTTTAACGGTCAGCCTTATACCTTCTTCTTTTTCAGTATTATGTTTGGTGGCGGTGTTTGTATCTTTGCAGTATTTACATATGTCTGGACTATTTTCACAATGGAAAAAGATATTGACTGGCTTCCTTATAAGCGTGAATATCAGGGCTTTTCGTTTATGTCAAGAAACCTTCTGATTATTCTTTTTATACTTGTGGGAATGGTTTTGCTACTGGGTGCGGTTTATCAGGTTCCAGCAAATCATGACATGTCGATTAAACAGCTCTATTTAAGAAAGATTTTGCCGACAGGTCTATTGATGGCTGCTGCAGGTCTTGGAGATATGTATATTCTTTTGAGCGATGTAAAACATGTAATCAGACTTACCAATAAACTTTCAGAAGATCTTTGCAATAAGAATTATCTTTCGCCTGAGATTCCTGTTCTTATCCGCTGTGAGCTTGGGGAACTTGCCAATTCCTTGAATCAGCTTCATTATTCAACTCAGGAACTTTTGATTGATTTTAAGAGTTCGGTAGATACTTCAACTGATAATGCCAATAATTTAGAACATGAAATGCAGGTTGTAAAGAACGAGGTTTCTTCTATCAATAACGGTATTTCTCTGGTACATAGTCATATGGATAAGCAGTCTACTGAGGTTGAAGAGGCAGATGCTTCGGTAAACCAGATAATGAAGCGCACATTAAATTTGAACGAAAATATTGAATCACAGGTTTCTGCGGTTACACAGTCTTCTTCGGCAGTTGAACAAATGGTTGCCAATATCAGTACTGTAACTCAGATTCTTGAAAAGAATACAAAATCGGTAAATTCTCTGGCACAGGCTTCTGATGATGGCCGTCGTTCGGTAGAAACTGCAGTTCAGACTTCTCAGCAGATTATTGAACAATCAACAGCGCTTCTTGAAGCAACTTCTGCAATTCAGACAATTGCTTCTCAGACAAACCTTTTGGCAATGAACGCCGCAATCGAGTCTGCCCATGCCGGCGAAGCAGGAAAGGGTTTTGCCGTAGTTGCCGATGAAATCCGTAAGCTTGCCGAAGAATCCGGCAAACAGAGCAAACGAATCGACGAAAATTTAAAAAATCTTTCTACTTCGATTCAGACGGTTTCTGATAATACAAAAGAAGTGCAGAAAAAATTTGATATAATTTACGAGCTTTCAAATACTGTAAAAAATCAAGAAAATGTAATCATGGATGCAATGACTGAGCAGGCAGAGGGAAACAAACAGGTTCTCGAAGCAATGAAGCACATCCGTAATTCGACAACGGCTGTAACTGACGGCTCTCAGGAAATGGTTGTCAGCGCTCAGCAGGTAATTGTAGAAATGAAAAATCTGTCTGAGCTCACAAGAAATATCAATGCTCAGATGGATGAAATGACAGTCAGCATTACAGGAATCACAAACGCCATCGAAAGCGTTTCTAATTCATCTCAGGATAACCAGCTTAGCGTAGACGAACTGGCCAAACAGATCGGAGCTTTCCAGCTGTAAACGCGGTGTTTGGTAGAAGGCGAGTACAGTAGAATGCCTAAAAAAATCGGCGCGAGCCGATTTTTTTGTGGAGAATTTATTACTCGCCTTTAACTTTACAATTCAATACCTTCTAACAACTGTGCAAGGCTTACAGTCTGTTCTTTTCCAGAAACTGCATTGATAATTTTGTAAGAGTTTGCAAGAAAGTCCTTTGTTCCGTTGATGGTTGCCTTGAGGTTGTTACCTTCAAGAGTCAAATAGAGTTCGCTGAAGGAACCTTT
>JAFNQK010000249.1 GCA_017386165.1 Treponema sp. | reverse complement strand
GCCTATAGACCTTGGGACTATGCAATTATAAATAATTCAAAAGATGTTATAGAAGTATTTCTTAATCATGGTTATGAATGTGATGAAGTAAGAATTTATGACGAGGTTGAAGATATGGATGATGATGATGATACTGGATTTATTGAAGATAATTTCGAAAATCCTATTGCATATGCCGAAGAACATAATTTTACAGAGCTTGCTGAATTGTTAAAGAAGCATTTAAAGAAATCTTAAAGATTAGGATATGAAAAAACATTTCCTTCTTTCAACAATCATCACGCTCCTCTTCTGCACACACCTGTTTGCAGAACAGCTGGTACTGGAACGCAAGGTAACGAACCATGTTCAGCATTACAACGATAAAATCCGGCTTAAAAACGGCGGCAAAAACAATGACCCGGCTTTCAGAACCGTGCGAATCCGTCTGATAAAAGATGCGAAATCAACATACAGCAAAGTTGCAAAAAAGCAGGTTCTTTGAATGACATTTTAAGTGAAATGTCAAACAAGAACCTGCTGATAAATTACAAAAAGCTTACGCCAAAAAGGTTAAATAAAGTGGCAAAAAAATCTAAAACTACGCAAACCACTCTGACATCCTTTCTGCGATAAAACGTTCGGCTGCCTGGGATTTACCCCATGCCCACTGCTTTGTTTTTCCAAAATGGTTGCCGATTTCTGAATAGCTTTTTTTAGAGTAGCCGCAGAGTCCGTTGTTCATCAAAAAGACAGTCTGTTCGATGGCAGGAAGCTTTTTTACATTTTGGTAAAAGCTTTCCTTAAAACATTCATAGATTGCGCTGTCTTCCGGTGACATGGAATCAGTGTCAGGCATGGACGCAAGATATGTTTCCAGCGCTTCCGTGCCGGATACTTCTGAGACATTGTATTTCTTTTCTTTTTTCTTCTTGTCGTAGAAGCTTTTGAACTCTGCGCGGATCCACCATGAAGCACAGGTGATTACCCTTGTGTTCATGTCAGGGTTAAAGTGGTTGATGCCGTTGATTAATCCGCTTACAGCTACAGAAACATGGTCTTCGTAATCAAAACCTGAGTACCTGTGGTATTTCGCCGCCTCGCTGATTGCGTATCTGATGCTCGAGCGGATCAAAGTTTCGCGGGCTTTTGCTTCACCATTAGCCATACGGACGGCCAGTTCATGTTCGGCTTTCTGAGAAATTGGTTCCAATGAGCTTGAATAGAATGAAGAAGTTGTGGAAAATGATTTTAAAATCATTGATGATTCCCCCTTTAGCTATTGTTTGTTTATAAAACCCTGCCAGCAAGTAGGTTCTTAAATCGGCAGTGTTACATAATATATACCAATTTATCGTAAAAAGTTTCCTAAAAAATTATTATTTTTTTTTGCATTTTTTTATGGAATTCGAGATGTCCTTATTATTTTCCAAATTTTTTACTAAAATAATCTGATACAAAATGGATTGCCTCTTTTCTGGTCGAAAAGCTTTTTGTAAAGCCTGCGCCAATTGGACTTATCATTCCAATCGAAGCTGTCCAGCAATCAGCTGATTTTTTTACATGAGCAATCAAACCTGCACGTCTGTCTTCCCAGTCCTCATTGCAATCAATCTGATTCCTGTTTGTTGTTTCAGCCATTTAATTCTCCTGTATGGTGATTTTATACTGCTTAATATAGGCAATTTTTTTCAAACGTAACAAAAAAATGTGATATAATAAAACGTATGGCACAAAATAATTATTCTGAAGATTACGAAAAAATACTGGTATATAAGCAAAACCTTTTGTCAGAGGATTTTTCAAGAATAAAAGAATATACGGTTGATTTCTTTTTTGAAAAATATAAAGACCTCATAAATAATCAGTATGACTTCTTATATAGAATATCTTCGCAAGGTCCGTCTTTTGAGGGAAACCTTGATTATGAAGAAACATCTGCTTTCTCCATAGAAATCATGCCGCAAGAATATTTTGAAGAAAAGATAAAAGAAAAATATATTCCCCAGGCCCTTGACAACTTTAATCCGGAAATCATCAGAAATAAAAAAAACTACTGCTTTGCAACATATATGTACAATTATTTCAGGCACGCAGTAAGGGACTTGCCTGGCAGTTGGCGAAAGAATATGTCAAATCTCGTCGGCACAGACAATACTGAATCTATTGAAGAAAAAATCATTAATGAAGCAGAGTCCGCAAGAATAAGAAAAAAAATTGCCGCGTTAAAAAATGAGCTCAATCCCCTGGAATCTCAGATTCTGGATTTTCTTGTTGAAGGGAAAAAACAGAAAGAGATGATTATGATAAATGATGAGACTGGCAAACCTTACACAAAAGGCTATATCAGTAAGCTTGTAAAAAAGATCCGCTCAAAAATGTCCAGGCTGTTGGAAGAAAAATAAAATCACTTTTATCTTTACGCTGAAAAAAACAGGCCTATAATTGTATTATAGAAAATGCAGGGGAGGATTATGACCATTTATCTTTTATCCCGTGACTTGGAAATGTTTCTTGAATGGAAGCATCAGTTTGCAGAATGTACAGACGTTGATGTCGTAATGGATGATTTTGCACATTTTATGGACACCCACAAAGTGCAGTGCGTGGTTTCGCCAGCCAACTCTTATGGCTGCATGGACGGCGGATATGACGCTGCGATAACAGATTATTTTGGCCACGATTTGGAAAAAGCCGTTCAGAAATACATTCAGGAAAACTATTACGGCGAGCAGCCTGTGGGAACAAGTTTTCTTATTGATATTCCCGGAACTGAGCAAAAATTGATCCATACGCCTACAATGCGGATTCCTTCAAGAATCAAAGAAGTGGAAATTGTTTATCAATGTATGCGCACAACCTTAATGGAAGCAATAAAAAACAAGATTGAAAGCATAGTGATTCCGGCATTTGGCGGAGCAACCGGAATGGTGCCTTACAAAACTGTCGCAAAGCTGATGAAAATGGGATACGACCAGATAAAAAATCCTTCGTCGGTCGGATATTGGATGTTATGAGAAAAATGGAAGCAGGAGTAAAATATGCTGGAAACAAACGAAAAATATTTGAGGATCTGAAAGATATTTTTCAGATTGACTGATTTTGGGAGGCATCCGTTCCAATCCGACATTTTTTCTCGTTAGATTCATGCAATCTTTTTTAGCATCATATAAGTTCCAGATTCATCACTATCCTTAAAATCATTCAACTGCAAGTTGAATGCAGATTTAGTTTATATATGTTATAATATGATTGCAAAGAGGAGGACTGCAACATGGATTTCGGCGCATTTTACGACCAGATTTCAGAGGCCATGCAGGAAGCAGACGACTACTATCACGACGGTTTGGGATGGGAGATTTCTCCAATCATATTCATGGATAACAGAACGCTTTTATGCAAATATTATTTTTACGATGTACCGCACAAAGCCGACTCATTTGTTTTTGAACTGCTTAATTGCTGCGAACACTATTTTGAAATGAAAGGTGTTTATCCAAACAAGCTTATAATTTCCAAAAAGGATTTACAGGAATTCGGCATAGAGTTTCAGGAAAATGACGATTCGCATTTTATCTCCATTTCAAAAATTGATGATGTCGGAGATGATGTCAGCTTTATGATAGATTGTAAAGACAAAATGAAACTTACAGTCTTGAAATTGAATATGGAAGTTTAGGTAATGACTGGCCGATTCAACTTCTTTATACAGAATTGCCGAGGGAGGAAGAAGACTCAGACTTGGATTTTCCCGATGACGAAGATAACGAAGACGAGTTTGCAGACGATTACGACGAATGCGAAGATCAGAGCGATGTTCCCTATGAAGAAGACTGCGAAGAATATTTTGCAAACAATCCATGCGACTTATCCTATTACACCTTTATACGCAGATACAAAAACTGGGTGCAGGAGATAAAAGACTATTGCGAAATCTTCAAGAAAAAATACGGCATGTATCCGAACATTCTGGTAATGAACAGAATTACGCACGGACGCTGTGAAGATGCATTTGAAAAATATTACCGTGGAAGCATGGATGAAACTGAAGCATACAACAAAAGGGTTGAACTTGGCCTTGAATACAACATGGACTTTGAAGATGATGAAGAAT
>JAFNQK010000248.1 GCA_017386165.1 Treponema sp. | reverse complement strand
TTTATAATGAGCCTTAGATTTAGACACGGAGGAGATAAAATAACGAATTTGTGCTAACCTCAAGGTAGGACAAATTCATGGGAAGAAAGAGAAAAGATTTTTCAGACAAGTTCAAAATCGAAGTTGCAAAAGATGCTCTTAAAAAGAGAGCGAAAGAAGCTGATGTTGCTGCAAAGTACAACATAGCGCCAAGTACGCTTTCTGAATGGATGGAGCTGTTCCTAGAAGGAAAACTGGAAACCGACGAACAGAAAGCCCTTCGAGAAGAAAACGAAAAACTTCGAGCAAAGCAGGAAGAAATGCTTGCTTCACTTGGCAAAAAGCAGCTTGAAGTTGATCTTCTAAAAAAAAAGCTGCATCTGGACTAGCTTCCTGGCAGCTTGTTCAAAAAGATTTGCATGATGAAAACGGCGCAAGGCTTTCAATTCTTGAACAATGCCGGATACTGAAGCTTTCCCGGGCTACTTACTATGAGTGCTGCCGGTTTGAAGCAGAACGGCTAAAAAAGAAGGCTGAGGAAAACAAAATAAGGCTCAAGCGGGCTAAAACTGTAATCAATGAGTGGTCAACGCACAGCACATACGGTTACAAGAAGATGTCAAAGCATCTTAAACGTCTTGGCTACGACTGGGCAGGAGAAAAGTTTATCCGCAACCTGTACAAGGAGCTTGGAATCAAAGGCCAGAAGCCTGTTTTCAAGACGACAAGAAGCGGAAAAGCGCCATACGGAAAGTTTCCATACCTTTTGCGGAACAAATTTATCGCGTTCCCAAATCAGGTTATGGCAACCGACATCACATACATCAAGACTCCGTGGGGCATGATGTATTTTACGGCTGTGATTGATTTATACAGCCGAAAGATTTTAAGCTGGCGGCTTTCTGACAGCATGAAGACAGATTTCTGCCTTGAATGCGTAAGGGAGGCATTTGAAAAATATGGGGTTCCGGCAATCTTCAACACAGACTGCGGTTCTCAGTACACCAGCGGCGAGTTCATTGAGCTTCTGAAATCCTACAATGTTGAAATCAGCATGGACGGAATCGGAAGATGCAAGGACAACATCTTTGTAGAACGTACCTGGCGTACATTGAAATACGAATGGATTTTTCTTCGGGATTACAGGTCTGAAGAAGAACTCAGAAAACTGCTTGGAGACTTTGTAAAGTTCTTCAACAAAGAAAGAATTCATCAGGGCTTGGACTACAAAACTCCTGACGAAGTATACAGAGAAGGAAGTTTTCCTTCTGCAATCATCAAAAAGATGGCTGCATAAAATTCGTTATTTTTCAGACAAAATGTCTGGACAATGGGCTTAGCTTATATTACGTTTGTATTTGCTGATAATTGGCAAGCTCCGGATTATCAAGTAGGGAAAGAATATTACATTTGTGATGAACCGATTAATGTTCG
Source organism: Treponema sp. (assembly GCA_017386165.1). Classification (GTDB taxonomy): domain Bacteria; phylum Spirochaetota; class Spirochaetia; order Treponematales; family Treponemataceae; genus Treponema_D. The sequence continues at coordinate 137 of JAFNQK010000248.1, read as the reverse complement.
CGACAAAGAAGGTTTAGGCGGTAATAGAATTGACAAACTGAGCATTGGAGAAAAAGTAAAAGTATTAAACTTTGGGAAGTATGAAAAAATTGATGGTGATTATGATTTTTTCTGGACACAAATTGAATTCCATAATG
>JAFNQK010000247.1 GCA_017386165.1 Treponema sp. | reverse complement strand
TATGATGGAGCAACAGGATTAAAAATTGCTATTACAGCAACCTCTACAAAAGGTACTGCAACTGCTACAGCGTACGAATATGCAACCCGTACTGTATTAAAATTGAATATTACCGGTAAATATGAAACTTATAATGGAGACTATAATACCCAATCTGCGATTATGGAACCATCTGCGATTATAGAAAACAGTGAATATTTAGCATTTGGAGAATTAAAAGTTTGGGTTGTAGGTGGAACATCGACATCCGGAGGTAATTCTATTGATCCATTCCCTCTGTCTTGGAGTGATAGCAGTAATTTTAAATTGATGAAGAGTGACACAGGATTCAGCGGTTCAGGTATGAAATCCAAGTGGTACTGGGTTAGCTGGGATATTACAACAAAAACATATCATGGGTTTGTTATTGGTGATGTTCCTAGTGACGCTGCAACAGAAGGACCTTCTCACTGGTATTCAGCAGAGGGTGGCTGGGACCCTCAAAAAATGAATTATCCTTTGTATCCGGGAGAAACCTTGATAATGTGTGTATCTGGTAGTGGTAATTATACTAATGGTAAATTCCACTGGGTAAAGAAGAATCACGCAACAAGATAGGATAAGGAGAAGAGGGCAATTATTCCTCTTCCCCTTGTTTAAATCCAGCGCAGATGATATTTTTTTATTATGAAAGAAAAATCTGCAAAGAATAAGACTATTGATTTGACGGTTGAAGAAGGTCAGAACTATCTTGAAAAATGTATCAACGCAGAATCGCTGGAGGACTTGTCGTTCAATCTGGATGATATTCAGAATAAGGTCCTTCTGGGAAATACTCTTGAGTTGATGCCAAAACTTCCCCGTGCCTTTGCAGATTTGATTATTGCTGACCCGCCGTACAACATTCAAAAGGATTTTGGCGGATACAATTTTAAGGCGATGGATTATGAGGCTTACGAAAACTACACTGAAGAATGGATAAGCCTTATAGAGCCACTTTTAAAGCCAAATGGAACGCTTTATGTTTGCTGTGACTGGAAAAGCTCCAGTGCAATAGAAAGGGTTTTATCCCGTCATTTTTATATTCAGAACCGAATAACATGGCAGCGTGAAAAAGGTCGTGGCGCAAAACAAAACTGGAAAAACGCCATGGAAGATATCTGGTTTTGTACAAAATCAGAAAAATTTACTTTTAATATCGAAGATGTAAAGCAGCGCCGTCGGGTTGTTGCTCCATATAAAGTTGACGGTAAGCCTAAAGACTGGGAAGAAACGGAAGATGGCAACTTTAGAAATACATATCCTTCTAACTTTTGGGATGATATTTCAATTCCGTACTGGTCTATGGCAGAAAATACGGCGCACCCGACACAAAAGCCTGAAAAGTTACTGGCAAAACTGATTCTTGCAAGCAGCAATAAAGGCGATGTGGTGTTTGATCCGTTTTTAGGAAGTGGTTCAACAGCGGTTACGGCGAAAAAACTTGGGCGACACTACTGTGGTATAGAAATGAATCCGCAGTATTGTGTCTGGGCTCAAAAACGTCTTGAAATGGCCGAAAACGACAACACCATCCAAGGCTACTCGGATGGTGTCTTCTGGGAACGCAATACCAGCAATCTACAGAAAGGATTAAAAATCGGTGAATCTGTTAAAAGTGCCGCGAAGGAGTGAACGGTGATTAAAAACATTCTGATTGTGGCGGTCGCAAATGCGACCTTTTAATAATCCATGCCACAATCAGCATGTAGTGCGCGAGCGCACGGTTTTAACTCACCGAGATGCGACTGGAAGGCACTTTTAAATAAAGTTACAGTTTTTAGTCCTTTCCATTCCAGCAATAAGTACAGAGTTTAGCGTGATCTAAACCTGTTGAATTAAGCATATCGTCTAAGCGGTGGAATCTCAAAGTTGTAAAGTGGAGCTGCTTGCGGATTTCTTCCTGCATTTTTTCGTATTCTGGAGTATCAGGGTCACAGTATTTTGCAAGAGTTTCTGCGCTTACATTG
>JAFNQK010000246.1 GCA_017386165.1 Treponema sp. | reverse complement strand
TTCATGTCGGCTTCAAGAATAATATCGAGCCCCAGAGTATACTGAACAAAATCATGATAGTTGGTGATAACAGCCTGTCCCAAAAGACTAAATTCCGGTTTTACGGTGAACCAGTTAACGGTCTTTTCTGAGGTCTGGGCACAAACACCAAAACCTGTGACTAATATAAATAAAAGTGCAAAAAATCTCTTTTTCATTCTATTTTTACCGTCCACTGTCACGGATTATTCCCGGTTGATACTCGGGATCTTCTATACGAATTAAAGCACCGTCCTGCAAAGGTTCTTTTGTATAGAGAACGCAAGGATGGCTGTCGCAAACCCAGGTGCGGACACAGCCGGTTTCTGGATCTACCAGCATCCAGTCCCCTGCCTTTGCTTTTGTTGCAACAACGTCAGGAGAAATAAACTCAATCGGCTCTCCCTGATTTATCATGTTAAGAGCAACCAGATTGTACATGGTCCAGCCCTCTTTTTTAGGAGCCTTTGGAGGATTTCTGTCCGGATGGATTTCAAAATCCCTTAAGCGGGCTTCCCGGGCCCTTGGATGCATCGCTTCTAATTCATCGTTAATCTTCTTTTCTGATTCTATGCCTTTTTGTAAAACCTGAGCCATTTCTTCATCAGAAAGCTTGTGAGTCAATTCTGCGGCGAGAATATAGCGGCTATCGGTGGCACCGCTTACGGTCTTGTCAGCTTCGCTGGCATTATAATAAAAACCGGTACAGCTTTCGCGGTGGCTTACATTTTCAAGTTCTGCAATAAACGGATCTGCTTCTGCCTGAGAGATTTTTCCCTGAACAGCATCGAGAGCTTTGCGGTATGCGCGGGTTACGAGAGCAACGTAGTAAACACTCTTCATTCTTCCTTCTATTTTGAGGGAATCTACTCCGGCGTCCACCATGTCCTTAAGGTGTTCAATCATGCGCAAATCTTTACTGGAAAGGACTGCTGTAAAATCATCCCCTTCAAAAATCGGAAAGTATTCTCCGGGGCGCTTTTTTTCCTGAAGAACGAGAGCACCTGATTTAGCGATTTCTTTTGCCTTACTTGGGTCAACCAGAACATCATAATCCCATCGGCAACTGTGACTGCAGGCTCCAAGCTGGGCACTACGACCAGACATATATGCGCTCATAAGACAACGGCCTGCGTATGCGATACACATTGCCCCGTGACAGAAAGCCTCAAGTTCCATATCCGGAACAGCGTCTTTAATTTCACGAATTTCTTTGATACTGATTTCACGACCAAGTACAACCCGCTTAAAGCCGAGAGACTTGTACATTTTAACGGCTTCACGATTTACACAACTTGCCTGGGTACTAACATGGAGTTCTGCATTTGGAAAATGTTTTTGCAGAATTGAAACCATTCCGATATCCTGAACGATAAAAGCATCTATCGGATACTGCTTAAAGTAATCTAGGTTTGCAAGAAAATTATCGATATCACGGTTATGAAAAGAAATATTTAAAGCGCAATGAAGTCTTTTTCCCGGGAACTGCTTTTTAAGCTCAATGACTTTTTTATATTCATCATCGTAAAAATTATCAGCCTTAACACGGAGAGAGAATTTTTTTAAGCCAATATAAGCAGCATCCGCCCCATAAGCCCAAGCGTAATATAATTTTTCTACATTTCCTGCAGGAGAAAGAAGTTCTATCATGCCTCTGCCCTTAAACTGTGTTCTAGAATTGGTTTATTTTCAAAACTCTGGCGTTCTATATTCTGATTATCAATACCGCTGATAACGGAACTGAACTTATCGAGAGCCTTATGTGCGTCGCTTAAATACTCTTCTGCCATCTGGAACAGGTGCGGCATATCCGGCCACAAATCCAGTTCACATTCAGAGCCGTTTGCTTCCAGGCGTTCCTTGAATTTTACAGCATCTTCTACAAGGATTTCTTCTTTTCCCATCTGGATAAATACAGAAGGAAAACCTTTTAAGAATTCATCAGCCGCAAACAATGGCGAAACCAGAGGATTTTCAAGATTAGAAGAATATGTATAAACCTGACCGGAAATACCAAGTGCTTCACCAGTCATTACCAGGTCCTGAACTTTTTTGCCAGTAATCAGAGGAGACTCGGCACTAAGATTTAACCAAGGAGAAAAAAGCACAACCTTTTTAATGCAGGCTCTGTAGCGTTCACGGAGATTGAGAATCAAAGAAAGGGCAATACTAGCACCGGCACCATCGGCTGCAATAATAACTTCTGGCATTGTATTTATCTGATTGCCGTCTTCATCAGTGTCACCGTCAAGAGAACGCTGAATCTGTTCTTCTGTAAAGAGGGCCCTGAAAGAGGCCTGTATATCTTCTACCGCAGAAGGAAATGCGTATGTAGGTGCAAGTCTGTACTCCGGAACTACAGTGCGGCTGTAAGCCTTGTTTGCAAGCATTGAACAGAAACATCTGTAACTGGCACGAGAGCCACCTACAAAACTTCCACCGTGAACATAAAATAAAATTCGTTTTGAAGAATAAATCTCCGGTGTCAAAACATCGCATTTAATTCCACCGTAGTCATGTTCCGAACGTTCAACATGGTTTGGAAGAAATGAAGTGTAGTATTCATCTTCTATTTTTTTACGAAAAACATTTGCATTTACTTTTGAATTGTATACCAGCAATTTTAATTTCTTGATTGCTGCCTTGCGGTTATCATTAGGTGCCATACTAAAAGTATAGCAAATAAAGGGGCATTTTGCTATATTAGTATGAAATTGAGTTATGTAGATTAACCATCACTAAAAGATTTAATTTGCGGGTCCCAGCGACGGGAAAAAAATCAAGGTATCCCCCTGCTTCCCGTTCCGCGATTGCAGCTTACGCTGCCGCTCCACTAGCAGGTGCCCCCTTAATTTGGTTTTCCCTGCGTCCCACAAATCAAATCTTTTCGAAGGCCATTTACTCAATTTCATACTAAGATCGCAGGACGTAGAAAATGCCTATTAAGATTCACTCTGATTTGCCGGCTAAAGGTATACTTGAACAGGAAAACATTTTCGTTATGACGGAGAACCGTGCTGAAACACAGGAAATCCGTCC
>JAFNQK010000245.1 GCA_017386165.1 Treponema sp. | reverse complement strand
TTTTTTTTGCCTTATCATTAGATGATAGTTTTGATTGTTACAATAGCCAGTATATAACCTGACAGTTTAGGAAAAGGAGTTGTCTATGGAAAGAACACTGGAATCAATCAAAAGAACACGCCGTGAAGCAAAAATGTTTTCTACCCCGGTATCAAAAAATATAACAGAAGCATACTCACTCTGTTTTTATTATTACAATATGTTTGAAAATGTTTCTAATTATACACTCATGGAACAATATAAAGAAATAATAATGAACTTTCTTTCTGACTGCGAAAAGATGGGAAAAACAGAACGGCTTGCAAAAGTTCTTAAAGCAGAATTACAAAATCTCGAAAAAAAGAATCTGCTTACTCCGTATAAAAATTCTCCGGTAGATGAAGATATGGAATTCAGCGATTCAGAAATCCGTTACTACTACGAACAGGATAAAAGAATTGACCGCAAAATGCCTTCTCGCGTAGCAGTTACAGAAAATCTTGTGAACATATTCCGCATCCTTTTTGTTACAGAAGTACCGGTGTTTTCATCTATCATCAATACCGTTGTTTTTTCAGATGATGAAAATCTGGAATTAAAAAAGGATATTTCTTTAACAAAAGAACTTAAGAAACTTGTATATGATTTTTCAAAAACGCAGTTTCTTGTTCAGCAGGTAAATCTTTCAGAAGCAGAAGCGCGATATATTCTTTTTAAGAGCCGTCTTGGTGCAACCAAAAAGTTCTGCATTTTCTTTGATGAAGAATTTGAAAATGAAAAGGCAGCCGGGAAATGCATTTCAACCATTATTGGTGTTCCGTATAGTGACTATAGAACAATTCTTCGTGATGACGGAAAAATCAGATCCTTTGGGTTTGTTGATGCCGGCGGAGATTATAACAGTTCGCTTGATGAATGTATCGATGAACAATCTATTTATCCTTATTTTTCAGATTTGATTAAACCGTTGGACTGTTCAAATGCATACAGTCTGGATTCTTTCTCTGTAAAACAGGAATCAATAGAAGTTTCTGTAGATTTACTCAAAGGAAAAAATCCTGTTTCAATTTTGTTTTACGGAAAACCCGGTGCCGGTAAAACTGAACTTGCCAAAGCAATTGGAAAAGAAACCGGACAGAAAGTGTATATCTTCAAGAATGAAAAAGAAGTAAACGGCAACAGAAATATTCTTGGTCGGCTTGCCTGTCTTCTTTCTATGGAATGGAAGGATTCTGTTTTAGTAGTAGACGAAGCAGATACTCTTTTGAAGACAGTTGAACGCGGTTTTTTTGGAATGGTAATGCCAACGGCTGCAAAAGGCATGATTAACAAGATGCTTGAAAACAACAGGGATAAAGTTATTTACATTATCAATCATCAGGGTCAGATAGATGAATCTACCCGCCGACGGTTTACCTTCAGCATCAAGTTTGAATCAATGCCTGCTTCTATACTTCGTTCAATCGCAAAGACAAGACTTTCACACATGACTCTTGAAGAAGATGTAAAAGAAGAACTTCTTCAGATGCTCAATAAATATCATCTTAGCGGAGCAAGTGTAGATAATCTTGAAAAAACTATTGAAAGCATAAATTACTCTACTAAATCGGAACTGCTTAAAAAAGCAGAAATTGTAATGAAAGAAAATGCATTGCTTTTGAACGGCAAAACAAAAATGCGTGAAACCGTAAAGGCAGAATATGATCCGAAAGTATTAAATGCAAGTATGAGTCCATGCAAGATTGTAGAAATGGTTCAGAATGCAGCACAGTTTGCAGAAAAAAATAAAGGAACAGAAAGTGGAATCCGCATGCTGTTCTACGGACTTTCCGGCACAGGAAAAACAGAACTTGCCCGTTACATTGCAGAACAGCTTGGTAAACCAATTCTCTTAAAACGTGCAAGCGATATTCTTGACTGTTACGTTGGGGGAAGCGAACAGAACATTCGTGATGCATTTATGGAAGCCGAAAATTCAGATTCAATTCTCCTGTTTGATGAAGCAGATTCATTCTTCTGCAACAGAGAACAGGCACAGCACAGCTGGGAACGCACACAGGTAAATGAATTTCTTACTCAGATGGAAGAATTCTCCGGAGTCCTTATCTGTACAACCAATTTGCGGAATGTTATGGATCCTGCAATGCAGCGCCGGTTCCACATGATGGTTGAATTTAAACCGATGAAGTTTGACGGAATTAAAATCATGGCAGACCGTTACTTCCCTGCATATCATCTTTCAAACAGCCAGATTGAAAGCCTTGAAGACATGGAAAGCGTAACTCCCGGTGACTTTGGTGCACTTTCAAGCCGCATCCGCTTTATGAATCCAGATGATGTTAATTCAGACTATATTCTTGGTGAACTTAAAAAGCTTCAGCAGGAAAAGAAAAACCAGTGGAATAAAGAAAACGGCGAAAGCGAACACAGAATCGGTTTTACTGCGTAATGAAATCTGGGGGAAAGAATGTATTATACTTATAATTACAAAAGCAAGAAATGGAACTCCTCAAAAAATGATACATTCTTTCCTCTTTTTACACCTTTTTCATTAAAAGAAAAAAAGCATGGTGTTCTACGCATAAACAATGGGAAGCATGCAATAAAATTTCTATTCCGCAGTCAGTTATAAATGATATCCAAAAGAATTATTTTTACCGCTTACTTCTCGCACCAGCCTTTACAGACATCACACCAGCCGGTAGCATTGGTTACTTTTTCCAGTTCTTCCGGCGTAAGTTTTACTGATGTAAAAGAATTTCCTCCTGCAGGATAAACGTATTTAAATCGTTTCATTGAGATATCAAGCCACACAGGAATTTCTTTTGGAACGTTAAAAGGGCAGACGCCACCGGGGGCAAAACCAGTGATGGCTTCAACCTGATCACGCTGAATCATGCTGGGCTTGGTATGAAATAAGGCTTTGAACTTTGAAGAGTTTACACGGCCGTCACCTGCCATTACCACGATAACAGGTTTTTCATCCACAATAAATGAAAGTGTCTTTGCAATTTCTGCTTCAGAACAGCCAAGTTGTAAAGCTGCATGTTCGACGGTATCGATGGTTTCTTTGTGTTCAGTGAGCCGGTCCGCATAGCCCTTTTCTTTTAAAAAATCTAGAACTTTTTCATTTATCATATTTCTGCTTCCCTCATTATATACCTATCAAAAAGATAGGTATATAATACAAAGAAGAGGACATACAGTCAATGAAAAGTATCCTGATAAAAGACACTACAAAAGAAGAACGCGAAAAGATTGTTGCCGATGCACTTGGCTGCGGAAGCGACTGCTCCATGTGCTGTGCCTGCGGAGGAATGGAGATTGACTATCAGCAGTACATAGACGGTAAAAAAGAAATTGCTCAGCTCAACGCAGAATACCGTGCACATACAATGATAGGCCATTGACAAACATTCACTGCAAGCTTTTACCTGTACTTAGATTGCATTCCAAATGAGCATGAATGCAAATACGCAGCCCCATGCGTTTTTAGTCTGTCTGTAAATGATAAGCATTCCATACAATGCAATAAAGGTTGTAATCAATTCAATTATTCCCAAAAGGTCGAACCTCATGGGATGAAAAAGAATTCCCATCAGGGTACACACAAGGGTTCCCCATGAAAACAGTTTGCAGTTTACAGGATATCGTCTGTCTATGATGTTGCTTATTACTGCATAGTTAAATCCTTCAAAGAATCCCCAGAAGACAGCTATGATAAGCGTTCCAATGATTGTAGCAGCAATTCCGGCCTTATGAAGGTCAGGCGAGACCATAATGCTTAATGGTTCATATTTTTCAAATTGTCCGGACAAAATGATGTATAGAATGTACGGAACAAAACACAAAATCGTTCCGCCAATAGCCTTGAGTGCATTTTTTCTTACCAGGCCAAAGCTGGTGAATGGTTCATTACGCAGTATGCTTACTATTGTTATTCCCAATCCGGCTATTCCAAACTGCATTGCAGCTGCTGCAAACAAACGCGGCCAGACAGAAATACTGCTGTCTTTGCAAAAGGCCATAAGTCTGCTTCCTATCATCATGTAGATACCATATACAGCAAAAGAGGTCAGTGCGATAATCCACAGGTTAATATCCAGTTCTTTTTTATTCATAAACAGCTCCTTGTGAAAAATCTTTTAAATTCTTTTCCTTTTCAAAGAAAGCTTTCTTTAAAAGTTCATATTCTTCTTCAGAACAAACGTTACGGCACATCGGTTCAAAAGATTTTGTTACTTCAAAACATTCTTTCATATTTGCACAGGGATAATCAAGACATTCTGCACAGGTTTTTATGCCTTTTCTTCGCAGCATTTTACTACCTTGTATCGGCACAATGATACAGGGCAA
>JAFNQK010000244.1 GCA_017386165.1 Treponema sp. | reverse complement strand
GCAACAATGTCTTCTATTCTAAAGATATGCCACAGGCTGTAGGCAATAGATTTGCTGTGATAGCCATCTGCATTGATGAATGGCATGGCGGAAAAATCCTCGGTTGACAATTCACCTTGCAATTTTTTGATGCAAGCAAAAAGTTTATTGCGGAGCTCAAGCAAGGTCTTTTTGCCTTCATCAAAAGTTTTTTCTTTGCTGATTTGAGCCTGCATTTTTTTGTTTAATTCTGACCACTCTTTATTCATAACTGTATCCCTAAAGCCAAAATTATTTTAAAGGAACATAGCCTACTTTCTTTATAAGTTCCTGCCCTTCATCAGAAAGAATCCATTTTATAAGCTTTTTTGTATTTTCCGATTCTTTGCCTTTGATGGTAACTGCATAAAAATTGCCTGTAAGAGGATATGTTTTATTTCTGATATTTTCTACGTTTGGCTCTACGCCATTAATCTTAAGCATTTTTACATCAGGATTTTTATTCATATTCCTAAGAAAATACCTGAATGTATAGCCGATTGCATTGTCATGATTTTCATAGTCAGAAACAACATCTATTATCCCGTCCATAAAAGTTAGTTTCTTGTGAGTTTCTGGAGGAATAAGATCAAAATCTTTTCCCATCATTTTTACAAAAGCAGTTTGACTTCCACTGTTCCTTGCTCTTTGGAAAGGTCTTATCTTTTTCCATTTACCGCCGACTTTTCTCCAGCTTGTAATCTTGCCGCTGTAAATATCTTTTATCTGCTGGAGGGTAAGGCTTTCTACCGGGTTTCTTGCATTTACAATAAAAACAAAGGCTTCGCATCCAATCGGATACATATTAAATTCCAAGCCCTTTTCTTTAGCTTTTTCCTCCTGCTCTTTTGAAGGTTCTGCTACAAATATGATGTCATCTTCTCCCGATATAAGCTTTTCGTATGCCCAGTTTGTTCCTGAAAATCTAATAAAATATTCAACATTACAATCTGAAGGATATACAGCTTCGGCAAAAGAACAGTAAACAGGAAAAAGAGCTGTTGCACCGTCTATAACAGGAAGATTATCATCATTTGCAAATTTTAGTGTTGAGTCCGAATCAAGATGCGCAAGACTTTGTGATTGCCTAAATGGAACATAATACAAGCTATACATTGCCTCCTGTTCTACTTTTAAAACATGCGAAACACAGGAGGCAAGCATTAAAATACTTGATGCAAGACAAAGTGTAAAAAAAACTTTCTTCATTCTTCTCTCCTTTTTGTGGTCTGCCCGGTTTTCTATTCAACCTTCCATGCAGTCCATTCGATATGATTATATTGCATTACATCATCTGACTTTTTCACACTTTATGTCTAGAAACGAAACCACATCTTTATACTCTTTTGCACCAGTTGCAATTTCATATTCTATGCGCTTTAGTCCCCTTTGATAATCACTTTCGTCAATCATTGCTAGCTGGGAAACATCGCGCCTCTTATAGTTTTCGTAGAGCTCTTCTATGCTTTTATAGCTTTCGTAATATTCACGCTTTACACTGATTTTTGAAAAGCCCGCCTTGCAAAGTTCATGACAGAGCAGTTCTTTTGGCCAGAACCTATGCAAATCTTCGCAATAACTTTCCGGGCAGTATTTATACACCCACCAGTCTTTCATGTATTCAGGTTCCACATTCCGGTATTTGAAAATTCCTTTATCGTTGAGCGTAGAAAATATTTTTGCCAATGCAACTTTTTTGTCTTCAAAATGATGAAAGGCAAAATTGCAGACAATAAAATCGCACTTTGTATTTAAGCTAAGATTTTCCGCTGTTGAGTGAATGAATTCTGCATCTAGTTTTTTCTCTTTTGCAAGTTTTAGCATATCCGCAGACGCATCCATACCAATCCATTTTATTTTTTTACCGTTGAATTGACTTTGCTGCCAATAAAGCCAGTTTCCTGTTCCGCAGGCCAAGTCCAAGACTGTAACTTCTTCTTTGCGAGAAAGCAACTCTTCAAGATCCTTGTCTAGCGGAAAATCCGTTCGTGATTTGTTTTTATCATAAACCTTTGAAACTTTTGTATAATTTGTTTTTAGCATTTGTTCCTCATTTGTATATAATTCTTTTATTTCTCGCTTGCTTTTTCGAGAACTTCTACTGATGTTATGCAAGTGTCCTGATATTTTGTTCCCTTATAAACTTCAAGGATTGTAAGTTTTACATGCTTTACATCTTCAGGAAGAATAATCTGGGTG
>JAFNQK010000243.1 GCA_017386165.1 Treponema sp. | reverse complement strand
ACGACAAGCTTACAATCACATTTGCAGCAACAACTGCAACAACAATTGCAGAAGCAACAGCAAATGCAAACAACATCACAATTCTTGATACAAACGGCGATGTTATCCCTGGTACATTCGCTCTTGGAGTTAAGAACAATGTTGCGCCGACTGTTGTATTTACTCTTGCAGATGAAAACGATGTTGCTAAGACTGTAGTAATCGGCGCTGGTGTAAAGGATGTTTACAACGTTTCTGTTGCACCAAAAGTTGTAACAATCTCGTAATTTTGACGATAAGTTAAAATTATGCTAAACTGTAGGGCATGGGTAGAAATACTTATGCCCTATTTTTATTTTAAAGGAGCGTTCAAAAATGAGCGAATTAGAAAAGGTAAAATCAAGTGATGTAACACTTAAAATTGGTGGCCGTGAAAGAAAAATCAAGTTTGGATTTTCTGCGTGGGCAAAGATTGAGGAAGAGTACAACGGAATTGGCAATATTGCGCAGCTTGAAAAAGATGTAGAAGAAAAGCCATTCAAATACATTCCTCACCTTATTTATCTTGGACTGCAGGACAAAGAGGGGGTAACAGAAGAAAATGTGCTTGATGATTACAGTATGGGTGACATTAAGGACATTTGCGAAGTGCTTTACAAGGCGCTTTACGGCTCACTGCCAAAGGTAGAAGCAGAAAAAAAGTAACGGAGAACCGTTAGAAGAGTTACCTTATACATATCTGCTTGCTGAAAGTATAAGTACACTCGGACAGACGGAAGCGTGGTTCTGGGAATCAGAGCCTCGCTTAGTTCTTGCTCTTGTAGAAAAGAAGAACGAAATAAAAATGATTGAACAGAAAAACCTTGCTTCATATATTGCTTGTTGTGTATGGGGTAAAGACCCGTCAGACTTAGACGGAACAAACGAAGAGCGTAAAAAAGAACTGAAGGTGCCTGGTCGTGACGTACCGATTGACCCGGAACTATTAAGAGGATTTTATGGCTGATTTTTCTATTAATGCAGAAATTACCGCTAACTCGAAAGGTTTTAAGGCAGGTCTTGCAGAAGCTCAAAGCAGTTTAAAAGGGTTTGGCGAAAGTCTAAAAAAAACGATAGTCGCCGTAGGTTCATTCACTGTTGCATTACAAGGTATATCCAAAGTATCAAAGTTTGCTTCTGAAGCAACAAAAGAATTTGCAAAAGCGAACTCTGCCATTGTAAAAGGAACCGGAGCAACAGGAAGCGCACTTGCAGAATTATCTAATAATGTAAGAAACGCAATGCGTGAAGGTGTCGGTCGTTCAGCAAGCGAAGTCGGCGAAATGGTTGCGGACTTAAATACTCGTTTCGGGGCAACTGGAAAGGAATTGGAAAAACTTGTTGATGAGTTTGACAAGTTTAGCGCTGTAACTGGAGTTGATACAAAACAGAGTATTGAAAGTCTTGCTGATGTAATGGCAAAATGGAATATATCGACAGAAGAATCCAATTCACTTATGGACCAGTTAGTCTATGCAAGTCAGGCGAGTGGTTTAAGCGTAACAGAATTAACAAGCGCATTGAAAAACGGGCAAACAACATTTGACGCATTCGGCATGAGTGTAACTGAAAGTATCGGATTCTTGAGCCAATTAAAAACGCAGGGCGTTGATACAACCGCAGCTTTAAGTGCTTTAAAAATTGGAATGGCAAAGTTTGCTTCCGACGGGGGCGATGTAAGCGAACAGTTTAACCTTGTCGCAAAAAGAATACAAAACGCAAAAACAGAATCAGAAGCGCTACAGATTGCCGTTAGCAATTTCGGAGCAAAAGGCGGAGCCGAACTTGTAAAAGTATTTAAAAATAATGGGCTTAATGATTTCATTTCTCAATTAGAGAATGCAGAAGGTACACTTGCAAGGACAGAAGAAGCAAGCAGAACCAGTGCAGACGCATTAGCGGACTTAAAGGCACAGATTCAGGCAACATTCTTCAGTGGTGAAACTGATTCGTATTTAAAACAGATTATTGACGAGATCAAGATAGGCTTTACAGAAATAGATTCTGATACAATGTATGATGTTTTCAATAACATCTATAAAGCAGTTCAAATATGTGTAAACTCAATAGACGCAATTATTCACGGAGATTGGGAAACTGTCTGGGATTATGCAAAGTTAGTTTTTCTCAAAGTTGTATTATCCATCTCTGAGGGTTTACAAAAGATGGTTGATGATTTAAAACTCAAGATTTCTATTGTAACCAATACTATCAGTATTTTAGGTACGGTAGGTGGTATAATGTTAGGAAATTTACCGGTTGCCTT
>JAFNQK010000242.1 GCA_017386165.1 Treponema sp. | reverse complement strand
TTTCCGTTCAACTTATATCCCTTGAGATAAACCTGCTGCAAAGTTTCCTTTTTAGCCTTTTCATCTTCTACACGACCGATAGCTTCGTGTTCGTCAGGATTAAATTCATCGCCTTCTTTACCAAAACTTGCAAGGCCGTATTTATTTTCAAGCATATTAACAAGATTCTTGTTGATCATCTTGATACCGTCTGCAATTGTTTTTGCATCTTTTGCATCTTTTGCAGCATCAATTGTTCTGTCAAAATTATCAAGACTGTCAAGCAAATCACCCAAAAGTGACGCATTTGCATAAGCAACAGCATCATCCTTCTGCTGCATCATTCTCTTGCGCCAGTTGTCATTTTCTGCGGCCTTGTACAAAGCTTCTTTTTTAAGTTCTGCAATCTGTGCTTCCAGGGCAGCAATTTTTTCTTCAGGAGTCTGTTCTTTTTCTTCAGCTTTTGTTTCTACAGATTCATCTGCTTTCTGTTCTGCCGAAGTTTCTTCTGTCTTCTGAGACTCTGCATTTTCGTTCTGGTTCTCTTCTGCCATTACTCAAATCCTTAATATTTTATTATCACTAATAAAATACTAATTTTGAGAATAAATCGTCAATAAAAAAAGAAAAAAAATAAAAAAATATTATGAATTGTCTGCTCTTGAATAATATTCTACAAGAGAAGGATAAGCATGTTTAAATGTTTCAAGAAGTCCTGGATCAAAATGACTGCCCATTGATTCTACAATAATCTTATAAGCTTCTTCATGGGTCATTGCTTCTTTATAACATCGTTTACTTACAAGAGCATCGTAAACATCAACAATAGCCATAAACCGTGCTTCGAGAGGAATATTTTCACCGGAAAGCCCCATAGGATAGCCCTTTCCATTCCATTTTTCGTGATGATAATGAGCAACATTTTTAGCTACAACATAAAAATGTTCTTCTACTACATCCTTAAAAATCGTTTCAACAATCATAGCGCTTTTTCCAGGATGCATTTTCATTATTGCAAATTCTTCATCAGTATATTTGCCAGGTTTTCTTAAGATTTTATCTTCAATAGCGATTTTTCCAAGGTCGTGTAAAGGAGCCGCCTTAATAATATCCTGAAAGAACTGAGCTGTATGTCCTGTCTGATTCAATTTTTTGTATGAATTGATAACAATTGCAATAGTATCACTTGTTCGTTTAATGTGACCGCCGGTATTATTATCACGGTTTTCTACCACATCGGCCATTCCGAGGATAATTTTTTGCTGCATCTGTTCGATATGAACAGTCTGAAGTTTTACATCCTCCGTAAGCTTATCATTATAATTCTTTAAAAGCTGAGTATACTGATGTCTTCCAGTATCATCATAGACTTCTACATAGAATCCAATAAAAATTCTTCTTCTATATACCTTTCTGATTCTAAATCTAAAATAATTTGGTTCAATTTGTACGACTCTGGAAAAATCATCTTCTGAAGAGCTATAAAGGGCTCTGTTCAAGGCAACAAAACTTTCTGTTGAATTATCAAGCCGCACTCCAATTTTAGCCCTGTTAAACTCAGGGAAATAATCCAGCGCAATCTGATTAATTCCGCAATACTGCCCTTTTTTATCAAAAACAATATTTCCTACATTGCTGTCCTGGATTCCCTGTTTTGCAAGCATATTCTGAATATTGTTCAGGCAGACCTGAGATTCAAGATAAACGAGGACAAATTCAAGCAATACATAAATCAAAGGAAGAACATCCAGTTCATTATTAAATTTATGTAATGAAAGGAATAAAATACAGCCAAAGACCATCATTGAGGTCAGAAAAAACATTAATTTAGCAGGAACCTTCTTCTTCTTAAATAAAGCATAAATCGTAACCCCGATAATTCCTGCCAGATAGAAGTAAAAAATAAGGAAAAACAAAAAGTGCATCGGCCCGTACTCTTTGGAGACCACCTGCACACCATTAACTATTTCAAGTGAAACCGTTTTATAATAAATAGAAACAAATCCAATTGAAAGAATTGTCAAATAAACAAGAAAACTAATGGTCCACAGTACAAATTTTAATTTTCGTGGAATCTCAACATTATATGTTTCAGAAAGAATAAACAGAATAAGCATAGGGACAAAAGCCCCGCCGAGATACAGAATCTTAGTTGCAATAATATACTCATAAGCGTTGACAGAAAGGTTTGCCGCTAAAAATCCGAGGTTTGAGATTAAAATAAATATATAACAGAATGTAAAATATACGTTATAACGAGTTCCCATTCTTACTAAAAAGAATGTAAA
>JAFNQK010000241.1 GCA_017386165.1 Treponema sp. | reverse complement strand
TGTACTTGAATACTTCGTAGAGTTCCTTGCCAAAGTGGCCGAATGCAACGGCACCGTGGTGTGGGAAGTTCTTTTCGATAAGTACGTGGCGGTAGAAGCGGCACATTTCTGGGATTGCGAAAATACCGTTACCACGAATGAGCGTGTAGCAACTGGGAGAACTTCACCCTGTGCAATGTATGCGCGGAGAATGTTGTCTGAAGTTGACTGCAAGCGGTAGAAAGTGATAGGACCTGGAACGATATCTCCTTCCAGAGCTCCGTTTGTTACTTCAATTGGAAGAGCACGAGCCATGATGAGCTGGTACTTCATCTCGCAGAATGAAAGCTTTGTAGAAGCTGTGTTGCTGATTTTTATAAAAAAGGGGAAAGTCTTCCCCTCGCTCCAACCGCCTGCGGCGTTTTCCGCTTCCCTTTCTCCTAGGGCTCGGCCCTAAAACCCGCATAGTAAATTGCTATCGCAATTTGCTATTTTATTCAGTAAAGCTTATTATTTTTTCTTCCAAAAAAAATCAACTCCAAACTTCGTATTTCAAGTCTTTGATTCTTCCTAAATGACGTTCATTATTAGTAACAAGAATAGCGTCATTCTCAAGCGCAGTTGCTCCGATAAAAATATCATCATCTTCAATAATATTTCCATCATTTTTCAAATCAGCATAAATCTGCGCTGCAATATCAATTGTTGAAGTTTTTAATTCAACAATTCCAAGTACTTTTGCAAAATTTATAAAACGATTTAATTTTGTTGAAGCTCCGTTTGCAAGAAGCCCCCTTTTTATTTCATAATAAACAATATTTGGAATGGAAATTGTATGGTCATTACTTGCCAAATCACTAAGTTTTGAAAAGATTTCTTTATTTCCCTTTAAAAGATAGCTGACAATATTTGCATCTAAATAATATGTCATACTTCAACTTCTCCAAGTTTGATTCCTGCATGAACGGAATCTTCAACAGCCTTTGACTCTTCAGGAGAAAGCATTCCATAAACAGAATTTATCGAATCAAGTCTTTCTTGAATACGCTGTTTTTTTGAGTCAGAATAATCATTGTCCAGAACGCTGATAAAAACCCGCTGATTCGGTTTTAAATCTACTGGTTCAAGAGTTCTTACTGCAGTTCCATCAAAATAACCTTCGATTGTCATGGTGCGCCTCCTGTAAAAGAATCTAGTTATATTATAACACACTTTATGATTTTTAAATTAAGTTTCTAGTTTAAAAAATAATGAGTTGCTCATCTGAATGCGAGCAGTGGCGCAGCATTCAGATGGCTATTGATCAAATAGAAGAACTTCGTTCAGAAGTTCTTCCTACTTCTCTTTATGTCGACGGTCAAGTTCGTTATACACGTCTTGCCAGGTAACATTTTCCTTATACATCAACACTGAAACAAAGTATAACAAATCCGCAGCTTCCCAGATTACTTCATCTTTGCCGTCGGCTTCGCAGATTTCTTCGGCTTCTTCTTCTACTTTTTCGCGGACGCGTTTTCCGTCAAGGGTTGCAGTATAGGAACCCGGGCGAGGATTTGCAAAGCGTTCTTCGATTGTGCCGTAAAGGCGTTCAAGAGTTGAACGTTCGTCTGGATCTGCGCCAAAGCATGACCAGCTTCCAGTGTGGCATACGCCGCCATGAGGAATTACTGTAGCAAGGATTGTATCCCGGTCGCAGTCTACCCGGAGTTTTACCACTTCTAAGAAGTGACCGCTTGTTTCACCTTTTGTCCAGAGAACGTTTCTGGTACGGCTAAAGAAAGTTAATTTTTTTGTATCAAAAGTTTTTTCAAGGGCTTCTTTGTTTGAATAGCCCATCATCAAAACCTGACTGCTTCTTTCATCCTGGGCGATTACAGGAACCATGCCGTCTACTTTTTTCCAGTCAAGGCAGCGCATAAAGCTGTTTTTAAGGCTTACTTTATTTGTGTAAAGGGCCATTCCAAGCTGAACATCGCAGCCCATGCGTTCAAGTTCTTCTATTTCGTCTTCTGTGCTTACACCACCTGCAACAACAACACGGCATTTTACGGCTTCTCGTAATTCTTTAGCCATTTCCATGTTTGTTCCCTGCATGCAGCCCTCTTTTTCTACACAAGTAAACAACAGTTCTGAGCAGTATTTTTCGGCCATTTTTGCGCCTTCTACCATTGAAACATCAATAGTTTCAGCCCAACCCTTTACAGCAATCTTTCCGTTGAGAGCATCAACGCCGATGATAATTCTCTGTTTACCGATTGCTGCTACAAGTTCTTCAAGGAATTCAACGTTCAAAACATTGTTATTATTTTCAGGGTCTTTTTTCCATGCAGAAGAACCAATGATAACTTTTTCAGCACCAAGGCTGATGAGTTCACGGGCACGTTTTACAGAACGAACTCCTCCTCCAGTGCGAACATTTCCCTTTCGCAAAAGACTCTTTAATAAAGGAGTATTTACAGTGTCACCCTTTGGATTTGTATGTCCCATTGCAGCATCAAGGTCGATAACTGCAACTTCGCCGTATGTATTAAATTCACTTATAAGAGCATCAGCATCATCCCGCTGCAAAACAAGCTCTTTTCCATTTTTCAACTGAACAACATGACCGTCTTTCAGGTCGATAGAACTAATTACCATGCCTACACTATATCGTTTTTTAATAGAAAAAAAAAGACCGTCCTCAAAAAAGGGCGGTCTCGTTTCTAAAAAGCTAGAATTACTTTACCTGAATTGGCATTGTAACTTTGTATTTAGAACTTGTCCATTCAGGATCAATTTCCATTTCAATACTTGTATCCAATGTTGCAGGCTTTGTAAATTTGTATGAGCGCTGAGTTTCCTTGCAGTCAAAAGAAACTGTAAGTCCCTTTGCAGAAGGAGTAAGCTTAAAGTTATCCATCTTACCAGCAAAGTCAAAAATTACCTTGTTAGTATTAGAATCTTTCAACTTCAAGCTGTCTACGCCAAATTCCCAGTTTGCATCCCAATTAGCATCTTTCCATGTTCCTTTAGGAAAATCGCCAAAATCAACCGCAAACAATCCAGCCAGACAAACAGCCGATACAACAATCAAAGAAATGAGTTTTTTCATTTTATACACCTCGAATAAATCTATAGTATTATTCTACCACAGATTTTTTATTCTGCACTATCAGAATCAAGGATTTCAATGAGTTTTGAAAGTGCGATTTTCTTGAGAACTTTCTTTAGATCGAAAGAATCTTTAAGATTTTGTACAGATTCATAACTTGTTGAATACTTAACAATTGGTAAAGTTTTATTAGAATATGTATCCCAACCACCATAATTTGCTGCATAAATCAAAAGCCATGCTGTACTAGAAACTGAGAATGATTTATCACTTCCATCATCACCTTCTACAGACATCTTCTGGCCTTCTGCAAAAGATTGGAAATAATAAGCCTTTTTACCAGATGTAACACCCTCTGCAATAACAGAGTTTTCTGCTGAATCAACATCTGCAATTACAACATTCAAACCTTTTACAAGATTAATTGTACGGTTATCATCAATAGTTACAGATTTATCTGCTGTTGCATAGTAAAAATATGCATCCAGCTTTACACTATCCATTTCTGCTGTATAGGAGCACCATTCATCTTTTGGAGCAGCAAGATCTTTCAATCCACACCCAGTTACCATCATCGTACCTATAGCAAGTACGAGTTTTTGTAGTTAAAAAATGCGCTGATTTCTTTTGTTTCCATATCTATTAATTTGATAATTTTTTGTAATGGTGTTAAAATTAATTCTATCTTTATTATTTAGAGGTTTTAACTTATGAAAAAACTTATTTCAATGCTTTCT
>JAFNQK010000240.1 GCA_017386165.1 Treponema sp. | reverse complement strand
GAATGGGAGAATTTTGTTAATTTATCCTCCCATTGTCTATAAACTACTGATAATCAGCTAAAAGAATTTTTACACGCATTTTACACGAAGGGCTTATGTACCAAGGTTTCTAATCCTTTCGTCGAAATTCTTGACCGTATTCTCTGCACTAAACATCTTTTCATTCATCTGTCTGCGGTCATTTGAGAGAAAAGAAATAATCCCAGGTTTGTATCACTTTTCATAATATCAAGCTTGAATAAAACTTTTGAAAAGGTGCCTTTTACGTTGTATATAAAATCGTTTTTGTAAAAACATGCAGCCAGAGATTGAATAAGCCAGGTCGGACAGAGAATTCCATTGCTTCCAGGAATTATGAAAGGGGAGTTATCTGTAAATTTTGTTGTAATACATACAGAATTTAAAATGTTTTCATTGGTGATGTAGCTTCTTGTTCCGGTGGCAAGAGTTTTTTCAGGAGTTTTCTGGTTATTTCCGTAGGATAGTACAATCTGAACATCTGAGGATCTTTTTGTACTTTGAATTTTAAATAAAAACTGGGAAAAAAAATCTTTGTGTGGCAAAAAATCTTCTAGATCAAAAATAAAAATTGTATTGGTAATAGCTTCTTCTGAGTTGGGCTGGAGGGTATTATCATTTTTAGGAAAAGAAATAATTATGTTGTAAGGGTATTCGTTTTCTTCTGAAAAAATTAATTTTTCTGAGTGATAAGGAATATGTTCTTTTTTCAGGTATTCTGCTACCTGATTACATTCGCTTAAACCTTTTACAGTCTTCTCAAAACAATAAATTGAGGTGCTTTCAATGAGGAAAAAAACACAACTAAAAATGAAAAAAAGACTGTTTTTCTTCATATAAATAGATTATAATATTTCTAGTTTACAATGCAAGTAGTGTTGTTTATAATAAAAAGTAGATTCATTAGGAGAATTATTGCGAATGAGTGCAGCTGGCAAAAAGTTTATGTTGGAGCTACCGTTAAAAGTAATTTTGACAGATAACGGTGCATCTAATTTTATCAGCAACAATAAGAGAGTAATTCGCCAAAAGTTGGCAGACAATATCGATGAATACGGAATTTCATTGAAAAAGTTTTCTCCTCAGTCAATTCAGAGCATGCTGCTTTTGGATTATATTTCTAAGATTGAAATTTCTATGCCAGAATTTGTTTCTTCTCGCCAGGAGATAATGGATCTGTCTAAAATAATTGTTTATTCAATTCTTTACAAACAGTTTGACCGTGAAATGTTCAATGAGATTATTCAGTGTGATTGTGTACGCAAGCATAACAGAACAAATCCTGGTCATCTTATCGACGAAAAAACAAAAATGAGTGAAAAACAGCTCCGTGCTGTTCTTAGCAATAAAGACGAAGTCATTGGAAATACACGAAAACTGATTCTTGAACCTGTATGGGCTTCTATTCGCGAAAACAAAGATTATTCAATCGAAGAAAAAAATGTCTACATGCTCATGACTGAAAAGTTTATGAACCGCATGGGACTTATGAACTGGTATATCATCACTTTGTTCCACAAATCAGAAGGTTTTGATGATATGATTGTTAAAATTCGAAATCTTTTGTGCCAGTATATGGAAAAATCTCGTGTAGCAGAGTATATTTCTGTAATGGTTATGGAACTTGCATTAAACAGTGAAAATGCAAATATCCGTAAAGAAGCCAAGGTAATGTATCCTGACGTTGACGATGTTAACTCGTTGATTGTTGACCCAGAACGACGCCAGAGAATTGTTCAGGAACTTCAGCGAAAGCACGTTCTTGTATCTGTACAGTGGAAAATGGGTGGTGGTTCTACTTCTATCGGTAAGCAGAGTCGTCTTCAGATTACATTGTTCAACAAGGATGATGAGTTCCAGGAAGTAAAAGATAATATCGAAACTAAAGCAACTGCCGATACCCGCAAAAAATCACTTATCGATTTTTACCGCGAAATTCCAGACGGACAAGAAGGTACTGATTTAGGGCTCTATTATCTTTCATATCTTGACGATGCATGTAAAAAGGTTGACATTAAGTTTGAATCTATGGTAAATCAGTTTAGTGCCAGTGATTTGACTGTCATTAACCTTATATTTAATTTTTAATATGCCAGACTATCCGCCTTTTAATAAGAAACTTTCTCTTTTTGCTGCAATTTTTACTGCAGTTGTTTTGTGTATTTGTGTTTCTTGTTCAGATTCTACTCCAGAATTATCTTCTGCTACGGGTTATGTAATTTTTGATTATGATTCAATGGAGTCTTATCCTTCTATGCGTTTGGCTGCTTTTGTACAGACTGTCTCAGAAGTAAGACGAGTTGAAAAAATCTCCGTATTTAATCGCAAAAACAGACTTGAGTGGACAAGTGAGTCGCCTGTAGTTTTTTCTGATGAAAAGTCTCAGTGGACCGGATATACCGATTTTGTATGTGCAAAAGGAATTTCCATTCCTCTTGGATTGTATGATTTTACATATTTTGACGGAGAAGGACGAACTGAACAGACTGTTTTTTCAATTTATTATGATGCAAAAAATGCTGCAATTACTGCAAAAGATTTTCTTGATAAAAAGCCTTCCAATGTAATAGAAAAAATTGCCTTGTATTCGGAGCAGGGAATGCTTCTTTACTTTGGTGATAAAAAAGCCAGCTGGAAAGATGATGCCTTGATTTTTAAAACTAACGGGCAGTCCAGCTATTATAGAACTTGTTATAAAATTTCAGGAGATAATTCTATTTTTATGATGCCTCCTGTTTATAAAAATATACAAAAAATAGAAAAAAAATAAAGAAAAGGTGAATATGAGTAACGAAAACAAAGCTTCTTCTGATGATGTACCATCGGCGAATCCCTTTTATAGGGCTGTAAAAACTTATGTATTGCGCGCAGGACGCATGACACAGGCTCAGGAACGAGACTATGCTGAGCTTTCTCCTGTATGGTGTATTCCATTTGAGAATAAAAAGTTAAATTTTATCGACATTTTTGGTAATACCAATCCAGTTATCATTGAAATTGGTTTTGGTATGGGTACTGCAACTGCACAGATTGCAGCTGAACATCCTGATATTAATTACATTGGCATCGAAGTTCATACTCCGGGTGTTGGCCGTCTCTTGGGAGAAATCAGAAACCGGGACTTAAAAAATCTTTATATCATTGAACATGATGCTCTTGAAGTTTTGGAAACCATGGTGGTAGATGGTTCTGTAAACGGATTCCATATTTTCTTTCCTGATCCTTGGCAGAAAAAGCGTCATTACAAACGTAGAATGATTCAGCGACCGAGAACTGATTTGCTTGCTTCTAAACTTGCCCCTGAGGGATATTTGTATTTTGTAACTGACTGGCAGGCTTATGCAGATTCCGCAATAGAAGAATTAACTCAGACTCCTGGTTTGCACAATAAATTTGATGGATTTGCGCCTCATCAGGAATGGAGACCTCAAACCAAGTTTGAACGAAAAGGTCTTGAACAGGGGCGAGTTATTAACGAACTATATTTTGTAAAAGATGAGTAATTAAATGGATTTATTTGAATCAGCACGGGTTTCAGAACTTGCTTCTCTCATTAAAAAGTATCAGGCCTCATACTACAACGGTGAAGGGGAAATTTCTGATGCAGAATTTGATAAATTATGGGACGAATTAAAAACTCTTGATCCTGATAATGAAGTTCTAAAAAAAGTTGGTGCTGATTCAGGAAATTTTGAAAAAAGAGCTCACATTATGCCTATGGGCAGTCAGGAAAAGGCTGCAAATCCAGAACAGTTTTTAGAATGGGCTTTTAAACATCCTTACGACGAATACCTTGTTGAGTACAAGCTTGACGGTGCAAGTCTTGAACTTCAGTATGAGCATGGTGTCTTAAAACATGCAGTTACCCGTGGAGATGGTTCTGTCGGTGATGATATTACATTTAATGCAAAAAAAATGTCAGGAGTTCTCCCGGCTTTGTACGATGCAGACGGAAGAATCATCGATTTTACCGGCGGTGTTCGCGGTGAAGTTATCATGACTCATCAGGTTCATAAAGAGCATTTTTCTGATAAAGCAAACTGTCGTAATGCCGCCAACGGCCTTATGAAACGCAAAGACGGAAACGGATCAGAATATCTTTGCCTTATAACCTATGATGCCCTTGCCACAGAGGGGGACAGTCCTTTTTCTGATGAAGAATCAAAAATTCAATGGCTAAAAGACTCAGGCTTTAAATCAATTGATATTGAATTTTGCAAAAATCCACAGCAGGTTATCGATTACCGTGCTAAGGTAATGGAATTAAGAAAAAATCTTGAATTTGATATTGATGGATTAGTTATTAAAGAAAGAGTTATCAATCGTGAAGATGCCTTTAGAGCAAGGCCTGATCATCAGATTGCCTTTAAGTTCAGTCTTGAAGAAGCTGTTTCCACTTTAAAAGATATTGAATGGAGTATTAACGGCGGAACTTATACTCCGGTTGCTATTTTTGATGAAGTTGAATTAAACGGCACCACCGTTCAGAGGGCTAGTCTTGCAAATCCTGATACAATGCGAAAACTTGGGGTATATCAGGGATGTAAGGTTGTTGTTGTAAAACGCGGCGAAATTATCCCTAAGATAGAGAGTGTAGTTCCAGAAGACGCTGCCGAAAAAATCCCTTTTGATGCTCCTGTTAAATGTGAAGTCTGCGGTACTCCTTTAAAAGATGAAGGAAGCCGTCTTTTCTGTCCAAATAAATCTTGTCAGAAAAGAGTAATTCATCAGATTACAAAATGGGTTCAGGTAGTTGATATCAGGGATCTTGGAGAAAGCCTTATTCTTGCTTTGTGCAATAGCGGTCGCGTTAAATCTATTTCTGATTTGTATACACTTACCGCTCAGGAACTTACACCGTATTTCCTCAACCAGGAAAGCCTTTTGCAGGATAAAAAATCCCTTGGCGCCGAGAAGGTTTTTGCTTCAATTCAGTCCCACAGAAATTTGAGTCTTTCCGCCTTTGTTGCAGGTTTTGATATCGAAGGAATAGGTGAAACTACTGTGGAAAAGCTGGTTGCTTCCGGCTACAATACCCTTGATTCCCTTTTGAATATGACTGAAGAGCAGGTTAGCTCCGTATACGGTTTTGCAGATACAATGGCAAAAATCGCAGTTGAAGGCTTTAATGAAAATGCTGATGAAATGAGAAGTCTCAGTTCTTCTTTTATTACAATTAAACAGGTGGGGGGAGGAATCTTTTCTGGAAAATCCTTCTGTTTTACAGGGGAACTGGTTTCTATGAAGCGTCAGGATGCAGAAAATATTGTCAAAGAACTTGGCGGAACCTGCAAATCTTCTGTAACAAAGGATCTTTCTTATCTTGTTACAAATGATACATCTAGCGGGTCATCAAAAAATATAAAAGCCCAGAAATTTAATATACCTGTTATTAATGAAGAGGAGTTCTTAAAGCTTGCGGGTAAATAAAATCACCTGGATTTTGTTTCTTAATATTTTCCTCGTTTTTATTTTTCTGGTTTTGTTTTTTAACAGTATACTTTTTTTTAAATGCAGAAATGAAGCTGTTAACCTTCCGGAAACTTCTAATTATATTATGAGAATTCATTTTTACGGTTCTACCGAGATTAATAATATCAATACTGTCAGTGCAAATATAAGTCTTTTGGATACTTCAAATACAGAAATTGCTGTAATTGAACGGAGCTGGAACGGAACTTTTATTGATATAGATTTTACAACGGTAAGTTTTGCAAATAAAACATATTTTTTTCCGCAGAAAATCTATGGAACAAATTCTGTTAAATCTAAATACAATCCTTTTACTCCTAAAAAAGGATCCAATTTATTTCCGTATTATGTAGAAAATAAAAATTGCCTTTTGTTCAGTTCTGGATTTAGTTATGAACAGAAAAAAAGTCTTTATAATCTTGCAGTTTTTTCTACCAGTCCTATATCTTTTTTTATACCTTCTGTTTCAAAAAAAATAACCGTAAATCTTTCTAACTGTCAGGGTGGAAAGACCTACGGTTTATATAAAGATAATTCTGGAAAATTATTCTTACGGGAAGATTAGTTCTTTTCTACTTCCAGAAATGCAAAATCTGTCATAAAGAATTCTGGGGCAACGGCTGCCATATTAAGTCTTACTTCCCAGTGAAGGTGAGGACCAGTTGCAAGGCCTGTTGAACCTGACAAGCCGATTTTTTCACCTGGTTTTACAAAGTCTCCTTCTTTACAGTTCAATTCGCTCATATGGTAGTAAAGACTGTAAAGTCCTGGCAAGTGTTCAATAACAACTGACCAGCCTGTGGAAATTCTAAATTCTGCAAGAACAACTTTTCCTTCTGCACAGGCATAAACTTCTGTTCCCTCTGGAACTCCGTAATCATTGCCATAGTGAAGACTTGTAGATGATTTGCCGTTTGTGTATTTATAGGTTCTTCTGTCACCAAAGTTAGAAGTCATTCTGTCGGATTTTACCGGTTTTACAAATGGTTTTAGATTATATATATCTGTGTAAATAGAAGTTCCGAGTATGTTGTTTAATTTTTCGATCTGAGCCATACGTTCCGGACTTACATTCTGTTTGATTCCTGAATTACGGCTGTCAAGTTCAAGAACTTCTTCCGGGAAATTCTTTTCGGTTACATCAAAAGGAAGAATTACTTCCTGGTCTGCACCAACTCCTGTACTGAATATTATTTTAAGGGAGAATTCGTCTTCGGGATTAAGCCATGTTGAAAGTGGGAGTCCGCATAGCATATCGGGCATCGCCTGTCTTTTTGTTTTTGAATTTAAAAAGTAAAAAGGGGCATGGTCGATTTTTTTATTCTCCTTATAAAGCTGAAGTACTGCCTGTACATCGCCGTTAGTTTTTTTCTTTGCAGACTTATTGATTTTCATATTCATTCTTGCAAATACAGCATCACCTAATTTAGCTTCTTCATTGTAGGTGATTGTACCAGAATAGCTTTCTGTCTGAAATGCAACGGTATTAGCAAATGTAAATGCACAAGAAAAAGTCAGTGCAACAATCGATGTAATAATCTTTTTCATAAACTTTCCTTTATTTTTTATTTTATTATTTATTTAAATCTAATAAGAGCATCTGAGGAGTTGTATTTCCGTTAAAGGTGTTCTTTCCTATATTATAAACGATATCCAGCTTATCTCCAACTTTAAAATCGCGGTTTAGTCGTTCTGCTTCGCCCCAGAACATTGCCGGGAATTTGTATTTTCCGCAGTCAAAAGTCAGTTTAAGATGCTGGCGTTCGCTTTTTCCTACAGCAACAGCGTCCTGCACTTTTAATTCCTTTGACATAAAAACAAGTTCTGCATTTGCTTCGCCATATGGTTCCATTTTTTCTACAAGCTTTAATAAATCCGGAGAAATATATTCCTGAGGCAATTCTGCATCAATTTCAATTTTATTGGAATCTTCCGTTAAATTAATAGTTTGAGAAAGATTTTTTGCAATGGACATAAACTGGTCGAGTTTGGAACTTTCAAAGCTGAATCCAGCTGCAGCATTGTGTCCGCCGTGATTTATAAAAAAGTCACCAAAACTGTCTAGGAAGGTGGTGGCAACAAAGCCCCGGCAGCTTCTCATGGAACCGACTGCAACGCTTCCGTCTTCTGTAAAAGTCAATGCCATCGCAGGAACATTGTATTTCTGCATGATTTTTGCCGCAAGAATTCCTGTTACACCGCGGTTGATTCGTTTATCGCAGACAATGCAAAGTTTATTGTTGAGATTTGTAAAGCTTTCTTTTGCCATGTTGGTGGTATAGAATTCTGCATCCTGAACAAATACTTTTCTCTGTTCGTTTAATTCAATTATTTTTTGTGCAAGACGGTCTCTTTCAAGGGCATCCTCTGAAATCAGAAGTTCCAGTGCAAGATTTGACATACCCATTCGTCCGGCTGCATTTAGGGCAGGGATAAGCTTCCATGAAAGATCTGTAGAAGAAATAACTTTTCCACCAAGATCCAGTCTTCCCATAAGTTCTGCAAGGCCTGAACGTTTTTTTCCGTGATTTAATTCTTCAAGTCCTGCTTTAACAAAGATTCTGTTTTCATTTTTCATTGGCATGATGTCTGCAAGGGCGGCAATTCCTACAAGTTCAAGATCCAGTAATCTGTCCTGGGCCTGTTTTGGAAAAAGAATGTCAGCCTGTTTGTGAGCCCAGGTTACAAATATATTGTAAAAGCCTTCGAGTTCGGTAGCAGGTTTAGAAGAATATTTTGCGATTTTTGAAATGGATTTTATTGAAGATAAATCTTTTCCCTTTACAAAAGGAATTGTCTTGGAAATTTCTGTCTGCATATCCATTACCTGAAATTCTACTGCAGAGCCAAAAATCTGTCTTAAATAGCCTGTAACTTCTTTTGAATTCCATACAAAAATCTGCTGTCCTCGTAAGAAATCCGGGAGTTTTGTATTTGAAATACTGGTTTCACCCGGATAAAAACTCTGGGAAAAACTTTTTTTAGGAACAAGATTGCGGGTTTTGAGGCAGTTTACTGTGATTTTACCGTCTGCTTCTGGATGAACATCCATCAAACACAAATCCTGCTGATAAAGTTCAAATTTGCTGAATCTTAAGGCGCTTACAAGCTTAAAGGCAACTGCTGCGCCTGAAATTTCTGTAAAAGTGTAACCAGAATTATCGATTTTTGGGTCAATTATTATTGAAGCGTTTGGTAATTCTTCCGGCGGATTGTGATGGTCTGTAACGATTACATCAAGTCCAAGGGAATTAGCATAGTCAATTTCTTTGTTATTTGAAATGCCGCAGTCAACTGTAATTATTAATGAACCGTAATCTTTTGCAAAATCATCTATTGCCTGAATTGAAAGCCCGTAAGAATCTTCCCCAACCGGAAGTCTCCACTGAACATCGATTCCAATATCTTTTAAGTAAGAGTAGAGAATTGCTGTACTTGTGATACCGTCAACATCCTTGTCACCAAAGATAAGAACTTTTTCGCCTTCTTCTTTTGCACAAATAATTCGGTCTACGGCATCTTCCATATTATTAAAAAGGAAGGGCTCATGCATAAAACGGAGGTCATTTTCCAGAAAATACATAACATCCTGACCTTCGACTATGCCTCTGCGGGCAAATATGGATGCTTCAAGCATGCTCAAGGCATATTTTTCATGAAGTTTTATTACATCGTCTCTTGAGACTGTTTTTTTTACAAAATTAGCCACTTTTTATTCCTGAATTAGAGAATTCCGATTCCTGTTTGTAAAGAGGTCAAACGACAGGAGCAGGCATTTTCTATCATATAGAAAATACAGTCTTTTAATTGTCCGTAAGCTTCTTTTGAGAGTGGAATTTTTCGCACCTCGCCAGGACTTAAACTGGATAAACAGTTAAGGTAATTTATTGCTTCTTGATTTAGAAAAAAAACTTGTTTTTGTCCTGCACAATCGCTGCATAAAAAACCGTTTTCTATAAGACTGTAAAAAACACCCTTTTCCAAGTATACCGAAGAAGTTTCGCATTTACAACAATAATTGCTTTGGGGTTGGACTCCAAGTAAATCAAGATATCTCCATAAAAATCTTATAAGTCCGAGGGAACTTTGTTCGTCGTTGGTACAGTGCTCCAAGCCGTCCAGAAAACCGTTTATCAGAGCCCAGCAGTGTTCGTTACTTCCGGCACATTTGGTTTTTATTGCAAGTTCTGCCGCAAGAGAGGCTGCACAGCTTTTTACAAGACTTTCTCTAAAGGTTAAATGATATTGTTTTACATCAAAATCGCTGATTTTTAATAGATTTGACTGATTTGTAACTGAAAAATAAACTGTTCCCGTATTCCATGGAGAAACAAGGGAGCGTAATTTGCTTTTTCTTCCTCCGTATAAGGTTGCGTATACGATTCCTTCTTTTTGAGTTAAAAAACAGACAGAAGAATTATTTTCTCCCTGAGGTTTTATAGAAATTACTGTTCCTAGTGTTACAAGACTCTGAGACATCAAAAAAATTATAGGAATAGTGGTGTTTAGTGTCAATTAATAGTATAATTCTCTTATGAAACGATTTTTTTTTGCATTTTTTAGTTTATTGTTTTTGGCTTTTCAGGCTAATGCAAAAACAATTTTTACAACACAGAACAAGAATTCCTATATAAGTTTACAGTCTCCGGATAAAAATAATGAATTTTATCATGTAATTGTCAGCGGAAAGCAGTCAAAGTTTTCAAAAGATGTTGTTCATGTGTTTTTTGCAGAAGAAACAAATTCTTATGATTATGTAAAATCAATTCTCGAAAAAACACCTCAGAATAATACCTGGTGGCAGTTTGTAAATCATTCTATAAAACTGGATAAGACTGGAATCCTTTACTGGAATGATTTTTATGCCACAAAAAAATATTTTAAGAACGGCTGTTTTGTAGATGAGCGCTTCTATTATTCCTACGATACCAGCGTTTTTACAAAAAATAAGCGGATTATTGATGATTCTAAAAAAACTGAAGAGGAATAAGCTTTCAATCTAGGAGTAAAGCCAGCATCGTACTTTGTGATTCTGTTCTGTTTCTGTAAAGGGCGGAATTTCGCATTTACATTTATCTGTAGCTTTCTGGCATCGGTGAGCAAAAGGACAACATTTTTCCTGTTTAAGTGTAGTTTTTACTTCCAGATTTGAATTGTTCAGTTCTCCTGAGGCACCTTTGAACAACAGCTGAGTGTAGGGGTGTTTTGCTTCTTTATACATCAGTTTTGCAGGGCCTTCTTCTACAAGAATACCTCTGTACATTACGCCGATTGTATCACAGAAATAACAGGCAACTTTAAGATCATGAGTAATAAAAATGTATGAAAGGCCTCGTGTATCTTTTAGCGTTTTAAGAAGATTTATTATCTGTCCCTGAATAGAAACATCCAGGGCTGATACTACTTCATCACAAATTAAAACCTCGGGGTCCATAATCAATCCCCGGGCAATAGAAATTCTCTGCCTCTGTCCGCCGGAAAACTCCTGGGGACGGCGGTTTAAATCCTCTGTACTAAGCCCAACTTCCTGAATGATTTTTGAAGCCCTTTCAAGTGCGTCCTTTTTACCATTCCATTTGCTGGAATATTTTAGTGCATTGGTAAGGATTTTATAGACAGTCATTCTTGGATTTAGGGAACGGGCAGGATCCTGAAAGATGTATTTGACTTTTTCTCTGTAAAGTTTAAGTTCTTTTTTTGAAAAATTCTGAACATCCTTTCCGTTAAACAGAATATTACCAGAAGTCTGCTTATACATTTGAATAAGCATTCTGGCTGTAGTTGTTTTTCCACAGCCAGATTCTCCTACAATTCCGTAGGACGAACTTTTTGGAAGAGAAAAACTTACATCATTTACTGCATAAACAGTATTTTTGTTTTTTGAGAAAAATCCTGCTTCAAGATTAAACTGTTTAGTCAGATTCTGTACGGAAAGAATGTCGCTCACAAAGATACCCTATGAATTTGCTAAAGCTGTAAGTTCACTAAGCATCTTTGGAAGTTCTGTGTCCATATTTTCATCGGTAAACTGGCAGGTTCCGACTTTTTCGTGTCCGCCACCACCGTATTTGAGCATGAGACTTCCTACATTTACCTTGGAAGTTTTATTTAAAATTGAATATCCGACTGCTGCAGAACAGCCCTGACCGCCGCGTCCGCTTACAATCCAGGCAGAAATATTCTGTTCCGGGTACATGCTGTAAATCATAAAGCGGTTTCCGGTATAGATTGGGTCAACTCCGCGTAAATCTGTGATGATAAGATTGCCTTCTGTGCGGGTGTGAGCTTTTACCATTTCTTTGAACTTTTCAGTCTGTTCATTATAAACTTCGATGCGTTCCTGAACATCGCTCATGGCAAGAATTTCTGCAGTAGACTTGTCGCGGCAGGCTACCATTAATTTTTCCATCAGGGCATAGTTTGGAACTGTAAAATTTCTCCAGCGCCCAAGACCTGTTCGGGGATCCATTAAAAAACCGACTAAAATCCAGCCCTGAGGATTCTGAATTTCATCGATTGTGAGATTACCGCTGTCAACCTTATCAACAGCAATCATCATATCTGTGTAGTTTGGAAATTTCTTTTCACCGCCATAATATTCATAAATGATTCTTGCACAGCTAGGGGTGATTCTGCTTTCACCTTTATATTTTCCTTTAAGTTCCTGTCTTTCAAATTCACTTGAATGATGATCAAACCAAAGTCCGCATCCTGGAACAAATGGTACATTTGCAAGACAATCGTTTTCATCAATAGGTACAAGTCCGTCCTGTAAGTCTTTTGGATGAGCAAATTTCCAGTGATCAATTACGCCGGCTTCTAACAAAAGCGCTCCACAAGCCAAACCGTCAAAATCAGAACGTGTAACAAGTCGCATAGCCATAAAGCAGTCCTCCCTAAATATGTTTATATTGTACTCCAGATTATCTAAGAGGGCAAAGAAAATCCTGAAAAAAATGACTTTGACACATATCATTTTAATCATTATAATTATATAAATTTCGATTTAGGGTGGTATTTATTTTATGGATACAATTTTTCCATTGGAACAGTTAGCTAGTTTTACAGGTAATATTTACGAAATTACAGTTGCTGCAAGTCGTCGTGCTTTTCAGATGGCAAAAGTAAACGATCCAGAAATTGAACGCAATGCTGGAAAAGCTGTTTCAGTTGCAGCTCGTCAGTTGTTCTGCAACAAAGTAACTTATCGTATTGAAAAACAATCAAAATAATGACTTTTAATGCAGATGCAAAAATTCCTGTTGTGGTAATCTTTGCACCAACTGCTACCGGAAAGACTGCTTTAGCCTTAAATATATTTGGTAAAAGCAGTCATTCTTTTTTTAAAGGCAAAGGTGAATTAATAAGTGCTGATTCAATGCAGGTTTACAAAAAACTTGATATTGGAACTGCAAAACCCGACCAGCAGGAACAAGAGGAACTTACCCATCATTTAATTGATATTCTCCCTTATGATGCCCAGTTTACTGTCAGTGACTTTGTGGAAAAAGCTGATGTTTTATGCAGAGAGATTATTTCAAGGGGACATATTCCTGTTGTAGCTGGAGGAACCGGTTTTTATATCCGTAATTTTTTACTTGGACTCCCCAAAACTCCTGAATCTGATCCTGCAATAAGGCAAAAACTTATTGAACGCGCTCAAAAAGAAGGTACATTAGTTCTTTATCATGAACTTGAGACCATAGATCCTCAAAGCGCTCAGAAAATTAATCCAAATGACGAATATCGGATTTTGCGTGCTCTAGAAGTTTTTTATATCACCGGAAAGCCTCGCAGTTCCTTTGAGATGAATCTGGAACTACGGGACAAGTTTGATTTTTGCACCATAATTCTTGAAAGAAACAGAAAAGAGCTTTTTGAAAGAATCAATCACCGGGTTGATATCATGTTTGAACTGGGCTTGCAGAATGAAGTTTTGTCCTTAATTGCAGAAGGGGCTGGTCCTGATATGCCGGGAATGAAGGCAATCGGATACAGAGAATGGTTTGAGTTTGATTACAAAACTCAGGAAGGACTTGAAAAGATTCGTTACAACATAAAAAGAAACAGCAGAAAATATGCTAAAAAACAGTACACATTTATGAATGATATACCTGGGGCAATAAGAATTGATGCGGACTCAGATAATCTTGAACAAAAAGTTATCCAAATAATTGAAAATAAATTCCAAAAACATCTTAGTGCTATTGACCTAAAACTCAATTTAAGCAATAATATGTAACACTTTACTAGTAGAGGGGTGCCATCGTGCCTTGTGGAAAAAAGAGAAAACGCCAGAAGATGGCGACACATAAGCGTAAGAAGATGCTTAGAAGAAATAGACATAAGGCAAAGTAATTTTTAGTTA
The DNA here is from genome assembly GCA_017386165.1 of Treponema sp. Classification (GTDB taxonomy): domain Bacteria; phylum Spirochaetota; class Spirochaetia; order Treponematales; family Treponemataceae; genus Treponema_D. Next base: position 4,710 of record JAFNQK010000240.1, on the reverse strand, counting down.
CTTTGAACTGTCTTGTTTGAGACCGCGAAAGTTTTAATACTGGCGCGGTCTTTTTTATATTTTTAATAAAGATTTTTTGGAGTTATTACGTTACTTAATTCAATAAAAAGCCCTCAGGATATCAAAAATCTTTCTCATAAAGAGCAAAAAGAACTCGCCCAGGAAATCCGCAAAACTATTATCGAGACAGTTGGAAGTAACGGTGGGCATCTTGCAAGTAATCTTGGTGTTGTTGAATTAACAATTGCGTTACATAAGGTATTTAACAGTCCTCAGGATGCCATTATCTGGGACGTAAGCCATCAGTGCTATGCTCATAAGCTTCTTACTGGTCGCTATGATCAATTTTCAACATTGCGTAAATTTGGCGGTTTAAGCGGTTTTACAAAAAAGCATGAAAGTGAACACGATTTTTTTGATGCAGGTCATTCATCAACTTCAATTTCCAGTGCGCTGGGACTTTTAACTGCATGGCAGCTTCAGGGTAAAAACGATAAGGTAATTGCTGTAATCGGTGACGGTGCCTTGACTGGCGGTATGGCAATGGAAGCAATTAGTCATGCCGGACAGCTTGCTAAAAATCTTATTATTATTGTAAATGACAATCAGATGAGTATAGATCCTAATACAGGTTCTATTTCACGATATTTAAGCCGCATTTCAATGAGTACTTCTTATCAGAATATCAAAACAGGTTTTGAAAGAATTCTTGATAAAATCCCGCTTTTGAATAAATTCTTTATTAAGTTTTTCAGACGATTTAAGCGTGGAATTAAAGGACTGATTTTTACCACAAATCTTTTTTCTGATTTGGGATGTGAATATATAGGACCTCTTGATGGCCATGATTTTAAGCAGCTGGAACATGTTCTCAATAAAGTAAAAAAAATGCAGCAGCCGGTTGTTGTTCACGTAATGACTCAAAAGGGAAGAGGCTATAGCCCTGCAGAAGATCATCCTGAAAAATTTCATGGAATCGGACCTTTCTGTATTTCAGACGGAACGGTTGAAAAATTTGATACTTTGAGTTTTACAGAGGCTTTTTCTAACAGCCTTATGGAATATGCTAAAACAAATTCAAAAATCGCCTGTATTACAGCGGCAATGGCAAAAGGTACCGGACTTGATACCTTTGCCCGTCATTATCCGGACCGATTTTTTGATGTTGGGATTGCTGAGGAACATGCAGTAACCTTTGGTGGCGGACTTAGCGTTGGAGGAATCCTCCCGATAATCTGTATCTATTCAACCTTTATGCAGCGTGCCGTAGATCAGCTGATTCACGATGTTGCACTTCAAAATGTACCTGCCGTAATTATGCTGGACCGGGCAGGTCCTGTACCTTCCGACGGAGAAACTCACCAGGGATTATTTGATATTGCTTTATTCCGTTCAATTCCGAATATCGAGATTTTGTGTCCTGCTTCTGCTAAAGATTTGAATCTCTGCTTTAATTATGCCTGTGAAAGTAAAAAGGCTGTAGTTATTCGCTATCCTAAAATGTCATGCCCGACTGAACAGACTGCTTTTGAGGAACCGGTTCAAGAGGGACGGGGAGTATTGATTTCTGGCTCGAATATTGCTCCTTCTTTAACTGTTGCTTTTGAAGATGAACCGGAAACTAAAAAGATTCTTTATGTTACCACTGGTGGCATGTACAGCGAATGTATCACTTCTGTCAGAGCCCTTGCAATGCAGAACATACTTGCGGATGTATACTCAATCAGATTTATAAAGCCTTTTGATTTTGATTATTACTATTCTATTGCCAGAGATTACGACGGAATTGTACTTGTAGAAGACGGTATTCAAAATGGCGGCATCAGCGAATACATTTTTGGCAAAACCTTAGAAGCAGGTTTTTCAAATGTAAAAATTAAAGCTTTTGAATCAAAATTTTATACTCACGGTACCCGTTCTGAAGTCTGCATGCAGTCTGAAATGACTTCTGAAGATTTGACTAAAGCTGCTTTAAGTCTGTTAGACGAAAAGAACAAATAGGGAGAATAAAATGCTTTCACTAAATTTAAAAAACAGAACAATAACTACAGATAAATCAGCCTTTGTAATGGGTATTGTTAATACAACACCAGATTCTTTCTGGAGTGAAAGTCGTGGTGGAATAGAAAGAGCTTTTGCTCTCATTGAAGAAGGGGCAGATATCCTGGATCTGGGTGCTGAATCTACCCGCCCGGGCAGTTCCTATATAAGCGAAGAAGAAGAAATCAAAAGATTGTTGCCGGTCATAAAAGAAATCCGTAAGCATTCTGATATTCCTCTTTCTATAGATACCCGCAAAAAAAATGTAATGAAGGCTTCTTTTGATGCCGGAGCAGATATTCTAAATGATATCAGTGCCCTGGAAGATGATAAAGAAATGGCATCCTTTTGTGCAGAGTCGGAAATCCCGGTAATTTTAATGCATAAAAGAGGAAATCCTTCTACAATGCAGGACAATACAGAATATTCAAATGTATTTGATGAAGTAAATTCATACTTAAAGCGTCGTGTCGAGTATGCACTTGCTGCTGGTATTAAAAAAGATAAAATTATTCTTGATCCTGGAATCGGTTTTGGAAAGGATCTGGATTCAAATATTACTCTGGTTAACCGTTGCGGAGAACTTTTGGACGGGGAATATCCTGTTTTAATGGCCTTATCCAGAAAAACCTGTATCGGTCAGATTACAAACCGGGAAGTTAAAGACAGACTTTCAGGAACTCTTGCCCTTGATTTGATTGCGGTTCAGCAGGGGGCTTTTATGGTAAGAGTTCATGATGTAAAAGAAACAGTAGATACTTTAAGAATCTTAGATTATAGTAATAAGATAAGAGGAACATTTTGAAATCTTTTGATGGTTTTATTCTTGTTTACAGCTATATTCAACCGGTTCTCGATGTAGGAATTCTTTCCTTTGTGCTTTATAAAGCCTACGAGATTATTGTAAAAACAAACAGTATTCAGCTTATTAAATCTGCTGTTATTGTTGCCGTTGCCTATCTTGTAGCTTATTTACTCAGGCTTCAGACTCTGCTCTGGATTTTTAATATTATTCTTCCGGTTTTATTTGTCAGTTTTGCAATTATTTTCCAGCCGGAAATTCGAAAACTTTTCTTAAAACTTGGTCAGAGCCAGTGGTTCGCCTTTGGAAACCGCTCCAAGCATTCTTATGTCGATTCTGTCTTAATTGCTGCAGATATGCTTTCTAAGCAAAAACGAGGTATGCTTGCAGTTTTTCTCCGTCATACCAAGCATGAAGATATTATTCAGACTGGTACAAAATTAAATGCTGATTTGTCATCAAGTCTCCTGGTTACAATTTTTGGTATGGATACACCTCTTCATGATGGTGCCTGTTTTATTCAGGGGGGAAAACTTGTTTCTGCTGGATGTTTCTTGCCTTTAAGTGAACAGTATGACATCAAAAAGACCTTTGGTACCCGTCACCGAGCGGCTCTTGGTCTTTCTGAAATTTCTGATGCAGTTGTTCTTGTTGTTTCAGAAGAATCCGGTGCATTAAGTCTGGCGTATGATTCAAAGCTTCATTACGACCTTTCTGTAAAAGAAATAACCAAGATTCTGGAAAACCTTCTGGAAATTACTCCTGAAGCCTTTAATATGGAGGATACAATCGATGAACAAAAAAAAGTTGATTGATAAAATCCTTGAAAACTGGCCTGCAAAAATCCTTTGTATGGTCATCGCAATTTTTATTTATATTTTTCACCAGGTTACTCTTCTTGAAAAAAAGACAATGACTGTTCCTCTCAATGTTGAGTCAAATGGCGTTTTAATGCCTGTTTCTGATGTTCCTAGATTTGTAAAAGTAACTGTTCGTTCCACTCAGGAAATTATTCCAACGATTTATAGTTCCGGTATCAAAGCCAGTGTAAATATGGATAATATTACAAAGCCTGGAACTTATGATATTCCTGTAAATTTAACTTTATCAGAAGGGCTTTCATTGACGGATCCTCTTGAAATTCATGTAAAACCAGAAGTTCTTCATATTTCCCTGGATGAAAAAATAATGAAATATCTTCCGGTTGAACCAGCAATTTCTGGAAAGCCGGAACATGGGTACACAGTCAAAGATATTACGGTTTCTCCTTCTACTGTAAAAGTTGTTGGACCTTCTACAATTCTTAATAAGACAAAATTCATCTATACTAAAAAAGTAGTTCTAACCGGAGCTGCCAAAAGCTTTAGTAATGATATTAAACTGGATAATGTTGTATCTGCTCTGCAGGTTTTTCCGGAAGGAGATTTTAAGGTTTCTGTTTCTGTAGTTCCTGCGGATTTTGAAAAATCCTTTGAAAATATTCCTGTAAAAGTAATGAATTTGAGCGAAAACTTAGTTCTTGATACTGAAATCCAGCCATTAAGCTTTACTCTTGCGGGAACCATGCCTGTGCTTGAAAAATTTGTTTTCAATGAAGATGATGTTTTTGCAGATTTTTCACAAATTACAGAACCGGGAACATATGAGATTTCTGTTACGATAAAAACACCAGCAAGCGTTGCCTTTATAGAAAAACCACTTACAGTTTTCTCTATATCAGTTTCGCAAAAGCCTGAACCACAGGAAGAGCCTGTTGAAGTTCTGGAAATTCCAGAAGTTCCTGTAATTGAAGAAGTTCCTCCTGCTCAGCCAGAAGTTCCTGTTATTGAGGAACAGAAAGAATGATTTTAGGCATTGGTGTTGATATT
>JAFNQK010000239.1 GCA_017386165.1 Treponema sp. | reverse complement strand
TTTTCTTTTATCGGTGACGGTTTGAGTCACACCGCTTTTGGGGCTCTTTCCATTGCTTCGGTACTTAGAATTAACAATTCCATGATTTTTGTTTTACCGGTAACAATTTTGTGTGCCGTTTTGATTCTTTGTGCTAAAAAGGACAGCAAGATAAAAGGGGATGCATCTGTTGCAATGATTTCTGTAGGGGCCCTTGCTTTTGGTTATCTCATAATGAATATCTTTTCGCCAAAGGCAAATCTTGCGGGGGATGTGTGCAGTACCCTTTTTGGTTCGACACTGATTCTTACTCTGACAAAAACTGATGTAATTCTTTCTGTGGTTTTGTCACTTGTTGTAATCGCTCTTTTTATCTGGTTCTATCATAGAATTTTTGCAGTGACTTTTGACGAAGATTTTGCTTTTGCAAGCGGAACAAAGACACGGCTTTACAATATTGTAATGGCGGTTGTGGTTGCCGTTGTAATTGTTCTTGCAATGAATCTTGTGGGCTCTCTTTTGATTTCAGCTTTGATTATTTTCCCGGCTGTTTCAAGTATGCTTTTGTTTAAAAGCTTTAAGCAGGTTTCGGTATTTGCCTGTGTATTCAGCGTAATCGGTGCGGTCACAGGGATTGTCGTTGCTGTTCTTTCTGGAACTCCGGTTGGAAGCACTATTGTTGCGGCAGATGTTCTGATTTTTGCAATCTGTAAAATTGTGAGTTCGATTAAAGGTTAATATGAAAAGATTATTTTTGTTTGCAGTTTGTTTATCTTGTATTATCTTGGGGAGCTGTTCTAAAAAAGGCTCTTCTGTTCAGAAGAATTCTTCGATTCAGAAAGGAAATGAAGCTGAGGTGGAAAAGAAACCTCGTTACATAAAAACTGACCTTGATATGACGGGCTTAAACTACAATATGATTTCTTCTTTGCTTTTTAATATGCTGGTTGAACCGGAAACCTATCTTGGAAAGCGTATTAAGATGAAGGGGCAGTTTTATTCAGAATTTGATGAAACAAATTTTGTCCGTCATTATTCAGTTTTGATTTATGATGCCACAGCCTGCTGTCAGACCGGACTTCAGTTTATTCGCCAGGGAGAATATGTCTTTCCTGATGACTACCCGGAACAGATGACAGAAATAACCGTCAGCGGAATCCTAAAAATCAAAGATTTAAACGGTATGGATTATCTGTATCTTGATTGTGATTATTTTGAGATATAGGAAAAATCTATAACCTAAGATAAAAAATATCTATTAGAAATCTGTTTAAAATTTATGTATCATTTTTTGGTATTTAAATTATTTGAACGGAGATTCTATAATGTCTAAATCAATCAACACAACATGTATCCAGGGTGGATACACACCTAAAAACGGCGAACCACGCCAGATACCAATTATTCAGTCTACAACTTTTAAATATGACACCAGCGAAGACATGGGTAAGCTTTTTGACCTTGAAGCAAGCGGTTATTTCTATACTCGTCTTCAGAATCCTACAAATGACTACGTAGCTGCAAAAATTGCTGAACTTGAAGGCGGAACTGCTGCAATGCTTACTTCTTCTGGTCAGGCTGCAAACTTTT
>JAFNQK010000238.1 GCA_017386165.1 Treponema sp. | reverse complement strand
CGCTTTAAGGCTCTGATCCTTTTCCATATATTTATCACCAACTCTGATTAATCCGTCTGAATAACCGGTTGTGGTGTAAATACGCCTTGCTCCTTCAATATTTCCTTCGTTGAATAAAACATTACCTTTTCGATTTAGGATTACTTTCTGTTCAGATGTTAGAGTTGTAACGGGATTGTCTGTAAGTTTTATAAATCCGTCGGGAATCTCTTTTTGTTTAATCTGAGTTTTTAAATCTTCAATCATATATAAAATATTGTTTTATTTATCCTTAGTTTTCATTGTAGCATATTATACATTGTTGTCAAAGAGTTTTGTTCCTTTATTTCTTATATGTATAAAAGTCAACAATTGAGCGACCGTAAACTCTCTGGTCTGTTCTTGTAAGGTTTCCGATTGTATCCGGCATAAAGTGCTCTTCCGGGCGGTGAACCATAATTGTTCCGTCTTCTTTTAAGAGTCCTTTTTTGTCTGCTTCGAGAATGAGCTGTTCATGGAATTTATATGGAAAGGGCGGGTCAAAAAAAATATAGTCAAACTGACCTTTGCAGCGTTTGATAAAATATTCTACCGGCATAAAATGGCAGCCGATTTTGACACCGCATTCTTTTTCTGTTACAGAAACATTTTCGAGAACTGTGTTTACCTTAATTTTGTCTTTTTCACAAAGTTCAACATGGCTTGCACCACGGGAAACAGCTTCTATCGCAATGGTTCCGCTTCCGCTGAATAAATCGAGCCAGGACTTTCCTGATAAATCTCCCAAGATTGCAAAAACTGACTCTCTCATTCTGTCCATTGCAGGTCTGATAACGCCGTCAGGGCATTTTATTACACGACCTTTTAATTTTCCACCAGTGATTCTCATGTTCTACCTATTGTTTAATGACCAATATACTTCATTATGTTCAAGTTGGGAATTATATTCAGCAAAATTAAATGCAGTTTTTCCTTCTGAATTGCGGATTGTTGTGATTGCTCCGTTATTTAATAGAAGTTTGAGGATATCGGTATCCTGTGCATATTCTGCGGCATACATCAAAGGAGTTTTTCCTTCGTAAAAGCGGTTCATCGGAATGCCCGTATCAATAAATACATTCAACTTGGCAAGCTGGGTAATTGTACTTGAAGTATTTGATGTAATTGCAAGAATAAAGGCCTTGAATACTTCTTTGTTTCCAACAGGATACGAAGTTAAAATCTTTTTTACGATTTCTGGATTGTTGGAATAGCAGGAAGCAAGGGTTAAGGCGTTCTTGCCAAATTTGTTCTGAATCTGGGTATTTGCACCGTTTTTAATCAAAAGATTTGTGATTTCAATATTGTTCTGGTAGCGGACTGCGTACATAAGGGCCGTCCAACCGTCTTTATCCTGAATATTGACGTTGGCACCAGATTTTAAAAGGGATTTAATTTCCCAGTCGTTTCCGTTTTTTACAGCAAGCATTAGTGGAGTGCGGCCGTCTTTATCCTGTTTGTTTGGTTCTGAAATAACTGCAAGAGAACTGTTAGTCTCTTCAAGAGTTTTTTGAGGAGCAGTCTGTTTTGGAGCGTAATCGTAAAGGTACTGCTTTGAGTTGTAATTTTCCTGTGTTTTTTTAGGAATTTCGATTACAAGCTTTTTAGGAGTTTCTTTTGCCTGTTCTTTTGGAGTCTCTTTCTTTTCTTCTGCTTTTGAGGCAGGCTCTTCTACCTTGGTTTCTGCCTTGGATTCCTTTTTAGTTTCTTTTGCTACGGCTTTTGAAGGCTTTTTGTCTTCCTTCTTTTCTTCTTTTTGTTCAGGAACAGCTTCTTTTTCTACTTTTTCCTGAACTGGAGGAGGAGTGATTACAGGCTTCTTTTTAGAGAAAGTTGATTTTGCAACGATAACTTCTGGCTCAGGTTCTGGCTCGGAAACAGGTTCTGCTTCTACTTTTTGAGCTTCCGGTTCCGGCTCTTTTAAAGCGACGGTATCAATTTTTTCTTCAACTTTGTCGACGATTTCTGGCTTTGCTTCTTCTACTACAGGAACTGGTGCCGGTTCAACAGGTTCATCAATTTTGGCAAGAACAGGAGATTCTTCTAATGGTTCGATCTGGATCTGTTCTTGAACTTTCTGTTCAACAGGTGGTTGAGGTGCAGGTTCTGAAACTGGTTCTGGAATTGCTTCGGCAACGGCTTTTTCCGGCTGAACTTGTGGCTGAGGCTCAGGTTCTGTGTAATCCGAGAAAGAAACTTTTCCGCCGCTAACCTGAACGGCTTCATCGATGGCTTCTGTTGCCTTTGGAACTTCCTGAACTTTGCCCTTTGGACCGGTAGATTTTTCTGGCTTTACCTTTTTGCTGGTCTTTTTTTCTGTCTTTGGTTCGGCTTTTGCAACTTCTTTTGCAGGTTCCTGAGGAGCTGATTCAATTTCTTTTGCTTT
>JAFNQK010000237.1 GCA_017386165.1 Treponema sp. | reverse complement strand
GGAAGAGGGAAGAATAGATTCAAGCTGGAATGCTGATTATGCCCAAACGCCGGGACAGCTTTCGATAACGGGAATTGACAAGGCTTTTTCAAAAAACATCCACGGTAACAACAGCATAAAAATCGGTTACGTTCTTTATTCGAAGAAACTCATGAGCGACTGTAATTTTTATCTTACGGGAAGATTCAAGCGGGATCCTATTAAAGAGATTCCTTTTATTATTGCTCTGTTTGCTTTCGGCATTTCTGTGATTGTAATTCTGGTTTCGCTCTTCTTTTACAGGATGATGCGGCAGCAGGCAAAAGTTGATGATGAAAAAATCGAGAGTCTTCTTAAACTGTGTGCAAGTTTTATCGATACCCGAGACGAGTACACAAAAATGCACTCAACCCATGTGGCCGAGTATTCAAAAATGATTGCCGCTGAAATGGGATTTGACGAGGACTTCCAGAAAAACATCTATTATATGGGAATGATGCATGATGTTGGAAAGGTTCTTATCCCAAAAGAAATCCTCTGTAAGACAGCCAAACTTAATGATGATGAATGGCGCGAAATGAAAAGGCACACGACATACGGCGGTGAAATCCTTGAAAGCTTTAAGTTCGTAAAGGGAATCCGTGAAGCGGCTCTCTATCACCACGAACGTTATGACGGAAAAGGATATCCTGAAGGACTCTCCGGTGAAGCGATACCAATTCAGGCGCGTATCATTGCAGTTGCCGACTCTTATGATGCCATGCACACAAACCGCTCTTACCGCCGCCATCTTTCCGACGAAGCCATTGTCTCTGAACTTGAAAAAAACAAAAGCCTACAGTTCGACCCAGACGCCGCCGATGCACTTCTTCGGATTTTAAAAAGCGGAATAAGTTTAACTTCCTCAGATTGAAATCGACATTTATCATGACCAGCAGTGCGGAGAGAAATATTGAGCGGATAAAAGGGAGAAAAACTAAAGATGAAATTTCTTACAACAAAAGGAATTGCCGCATGCATAGAATCAATAATAAAAGATTCAAATGATTTTATAGTTATTGCTTGTCCGTTTCTGAAAATAGATGATTCTTATATTGAGCGAATAAAGGAAGCAATAAGAAACAATGTAAAAGTTTTTATAATTTATGGAAAAAAGGATTTAGAGGATTCAGAATGGCAAAAACTTCAGGGCCTTCATATAGATATTAAGTTTCTTGAAAACCTTCATGCAAAATGTTATATGAATGAAAAAACTGCGTTGATAACGTCAATGAATCTTTACGACTTCTCAGAGAAAAATAATAGAGAAATAGGAATTGCAATTAGCAAAGAAGAAAATAAGAATGTTTATGCTGATGTTGAAAAAGAAATGTGGTCAATCTACGAAAGTGCTAAACAATATAATCTTGAATCTAGTAATCAATACAATTCTTTTAACAAATCTAATGGTTCTCCGAAAAAAGGAAATCAGAAACGAAATCAGAAACGTTCACATTTTGGTGGACATTGTATAAGATGCGGATGTAATATACCGTATGATTCAGGACGGCCCTTTTGTAGGGATTGTTACCAAATTTGGAGCCAATTTGGAAATCCAGACCATCCTGAAAAATTCTGTCATAAGTGTGGGCTTAAAATCTGTGGTGGTAAGCCAATAGATTATGCCCATCCATTGTGTTATAGCTGCTTTAATGATGGCGATTATGACGACGGTCATTTTGTTTTTGATGACATTTATGGCGATTGTGACGACGATGATGATGATTATGATGTGATGTTTGACTATGATGATTATGATGATTTTTGATGGTGAGACTTATTTTTTAAATTCATTATTTTGCAATTAATAGGTTAAATTTCGAGTTTTTGGAAAGAGTGTCAAAATTGGTGTAAGCGAGGGTTCAAGTCTCAAACAAGCGAAGTGCGGGGAGTCGTAGCGTAGCTTCGAACGAGCCGTTTTTGCG
>JAFNQK010000236.1 GCA_017386165.1 Treponema sp. | reverse complement strand
GAATCGGCAGATTCTTTCAAAATCTCAAGTGCAGGAATCAAAACAAATTCTCTTTCTTTCATGCGCGGATGCGGAATTTCCAAATCAGGAGTATTTATTAACTCTGTGCCAAATTCTTCTATATCAATATCTATGGACCGAGGCCCGAACCGAATTTCTTTAGAACGGTCTCGTCCAAGTTCTGCCTCAATCTGATTTATCTGCTTTAAAAGTTCAAAAGGACTCATAGAATTATCTGCGAATCCTTTAAAAACCATGTTATAAAAATTATCCTGATCGGTCACATACATGGCTTTTGACTCATAAACAGAAGACATAACGGGATTCTTTAAAATCCCACACAGTTTCTGACAAGCCTTAGCAAGTAGTTCTATTGAAGAAAAACCGCTAAAACTTGTATTGGAGCCAAGCCCAAGCAAAACCGAAATCATTTAGAAAAGACCTTCCTGAGCCGGAATTTCTGTTGCTTCGGCAGAAGATTCAGCCTTAGACTTTTTCTTAGTTTCCTTTTCCTCTTTTTTAATAGGATTTCCTTCTTTGTCACGCAAAACAAGATTTGGGAAAAGCATTGTCTGAAGCTGTTTTTCAATGTTATCAGCAAATTCCTTGTTATTTTCAAGGAAGGCAACGGCATTTTCATGTCCCTGTCCAACTTTTATATCGCCCTGGGTAAACCATGCACCTTTTTTATCGATAAGCCCATGTTTTACAGCAGAATCAAGAAGGCTCGCACAGCGGGAAATACCTTTTCCGAAATAAATATCAAGTTCTGTCTTACGGAATGGAGCGGCAACCTTATTCTTTACGATTTTTACACGAACACGGTTACCAACAGCATCTTCATCGCCTTTGCCATCGATTGATTCAATGCGACGAATTTCAAGACGAACTGAAGTATAGAATTTCAATGCCTGTCCACCAGTTGTTGTTTCAGGGTTTCCGAACATTACACCGATTTTCATACGAATCTGGTTAATGAAAATTACAATACAATTAGACTTTCCGATTATTGCAGTAAGTTTTCTCAAAGCCTGACTCATAAGACGAGCCTGCATACCCATTACAGCATCACCCATTTCACCTTCAATTTCTTTCTGAGGTGTCAAAGCTGCAACCGAGTCAACTACAACGATATCAACTGCCCCTGAACGAACAAGATGCTCTGTAATTTCAAGAGCCTGTTCACCGCTGTCCGGCTGAGAAACCCAAAGGTTATCGATATCAACACCAAGATTTTTTGCATAAACAGGATCAAGGGCGTGTTCTGCATCAACAAATGCAGCGATTCCGCCAAGTTTCTGTGCTTCGGCAATCGCATGAAGTGCAAGAGTTGTCTTTCCGGAACTTTCCGGTCCGTACATTTCAATAATTCTTCCGCGAGGATAACCTCCAATTCCAAGAGCTTCATCCAAAAGAATCGAACCGGAAGGAATTACATCAACGCCTTCCCCATTATTCTGATTTCCAAGTCGCATAAGGGAATTCTGACCAAACTGCTTTTCAATCTGAACGCGAGCAGCTTCAAGGGCCTTTAATTTTTCACTCATATTGCTAGAAACATCTGCCATTTTTTACTCCAAATATATTTCGATTTTTTTCCTTACTATTTCATTACAGTTTTCTATAATAAAAATGCATTCTCCCCGAAAATTATTTGCATTTTTTACTGAACACTTTGATAAACCGCTCTTCCTTCAAGCAAAAGTTTTCCGTCAGCAGATTTTATTTTTGCAAGAATTTTTACAGGCTTTTCATTTTCAAGCACAGGAGGAACTGCAAAATGGACTGGAACAATTCCTTCCAGAGTTTCCATGTTTTCATATCCTACAAGTAAATCACAGGAATACTGAGTTTCCGTCTGTTTTACATTAGAAATACGCCAGACCATACAACCCAGCAATCCAGATAAAGCCGGCTTTCTGCCTGCACCTGCTTATACGAAGGAGAATCCTTTATCGTATCAAATCCCGGTTCTTCAAGATACCCCATAAGGATGTTTGCTTTCTGTTTTACAAAAACAGACGCATTAGAATTCAATAAGCGGTTAATTTCTATCTGCGCCATATTATCGCGGTAATTCTGGAAATACATCTGAGCCTTTTCATAAGAATCTTTAATCTGGCCGGCAGAAAGAATATACGCAAAGGAACCAGGAGACATATCCTTTTCCTGAAGATTCTGACGTTCCGAAACAGAAAGAACAAGAGAAGACAAATCCGCTCTGTTTTCAAAATTAACCTTATGTTTTCCCATTACGGAGAATGCAAGAACAATTCCCAGAATGCAGGCAACTACCGGAAAAAATATTCCGGCAATGCGGTATACATTCACTCCAAGAGGAGGATAAAACTGTTCGATTCTTCCTGTATCTGTCCAGCGGCAGATTGTATTAAAATCGCCTTTATAGCGGATAAAATCCATTGCTTCTGTGGCAATTTTATTTCCCGGATCATTTTCAAGGATTTCAAGATAATAAGTAAGAGCCCTGTCCGTATCTCCCCTTCTCAAAAACAAAG
>JAFNQK010000235.1 GCA_017386165.1 Treponema sp. | reverse complement strand
GGTTTGAAGCTGATAAAGAAGAAGTTGTGGCGTCGTACCAGAAGGTGCCGGCTTTACCTGTAATTTGAGAACCCTGATTCAACTTAAACAAAATTACATTTCCTGTAGCAACAGAAGTAAAATCTTTCATATACCAATCTGTTGTATCAGACATATAACTTGAAGAAGCAGCTGTCATTGTATTTCCAGGCCATGTTTCATTACATAATTCCGAAAGTTTTGCCCCTCCATCTGACTCCCACGCCCACAAAGTCGGTGCAGATGTCGCCTTAACAAACACAATAGTCTTGCCATCAAAAGACACTTCTTGTCCAGCTGCAAGATAAGTCAAATCAACAGTACTGGTTTCGCCTGCAACAACTAAAATATCTTTTTCAGCAACAGTTGTACCACTTGAATCCAAAGCTTTAACTTTCCATGAGCCCGGATAAGCCTGCAAGTCAAAATTTTCACTGCTAGAAGAAATTGTTTTCTTAGAACTTGCAACATCTGTTACCCAAAGGGTATAGCCGCTTGCATTAGTTGTTGTAACACTAACTGTTCCATATTCAGTAACATAAGCAGAAGAAGCCTTTACGCTTGGATAGTCAGTTGCAATTGCTTCTGCATCAATCAATGCCGGATGAACAGTAGTATCAATAGCAGAACTAAATGCACTTACTTCGATATTTTCGATTTCTTTTTTAGCAGATTTAATCAGATAATAGTAAACGTTGCCAACTGCAGTTGTATTCCAGGTAACAATAACAGGATTAGAACCAGATTGTACATCAACAACAGCACGGAGAACGGCACCAGTTACATTAGAAGTAACCGTTACAACGCGGCGGCCAACAGGAATACCAGTCACAGTTGCAGTTCCAGTACCGGTTCCATCACCCAAAGTAACAGTACCAGTAATATCAGCAAAGCCGTAACCAGAAACTTTTACAGTCGCACTAGTAATTTCCGAAACATCAAGAGAACGAGCACTCTGAGTACTCACAACGATACTTCCATATTCAGTAACAGGCTTATTTCCCAACCCATTAGCACAAGAAGTCACAAAAAAAACTCCCAGTATCAAACAAGAAGCCAAAAAAGCACAAAACTTTTTCATTTTTCCGTCCTTAAATAAATTTGTAATGTCCCCTCACAATTATTTTAAGGGCGGAATCGAATCTAGTAAAATTTATTTTTGATAAATTTTTGTCATAAAAAAAAGGCTGTCTAACAAGAAATCTACGGGGTGATTGAGCTTGTCGAAACCACCACCTGAACATCTCATTAAACAGCCAGTTTAGTAAAAATATTTATTCTCTATTAGAATGTCACACCATAGTCAGCAGGATTTCGGTCTGAACAAAGAACAGGTGCTGATGTAGAAGCACTTGAACTTGAGAATGTAACCGAACCATCACTTACAGTTGCACTTGTACCGTCGTACCAGTTGTAAACTGTTGTTCCATTTGAATATGGTAATCCGGTCAAAGATGTAGAACTTAAACTGATAGCAATTGAGTTTGCTTCAATTCCACTTGCCTTAGACTTTGTAAATTTTCGAATATATGTAGAACCGCTTGTAGTCTGTGAACCAGCACCAACAGCAGGATTGAACTTACGGAATTTACCAATTTTACCCCAATGGTTTACATTTTCTGTATTTTCATTCCAGTTCATATCACCACGAGTCATCATGTCACTATCACCACAACTTGTGTACATATATGGTCTTGATGATTCATCACCGTAATAAATCTGGACACCTGCAGGTAAAAGGAGGAACATAGTTCCAACTTCTTTTGCATTACCATGACGGAGTAAACCTGTATCATGACTCGAAATGTATGAAAGTGTACTATTACAGTTACCATTACTGTCTGTATCTGTTGTTGAAGCGCCAATATTTGCGTAATTTATCCAGTTTTTACCATTGTTATCTGTTGGCTGTGGAATAGTTCCGCAAGAAGTACTACCAAATGTATTATTACTACCCTGGAAGCTGAAGTTAATCATGCTGTCAAATTTTCCAGTTGAAAAATAACTATCACTTGTTCCGCTATCATGTCCCCAGGCTTCACCAACCATCCAGAAATTATCTTTCCATTCTTTAGCACCAGCAGTATCTTCTTTTGTAGAATCTGCTCGCCATTTAGCCAATGCGCTTTCGCAGGCATCTTTAAGCTGTCCCCAGCGGAATAAATCAACATGCTTTGCTGTATCACATCTGAAACCATCAACACCAAATTCGCGAACCCAAGCTGAAAGCCAGATTACCTGATAATCAGACTGCGCGCCCCTACCGTCTGTACGCCAGTCACCAGATTTATTATACCAATCAACATTTGAAACAGGAGGAAGCTGATAATCTTTATATTTATTACCAGTTTCATTTCCATATGCTACTGAAGAAGTATTATCCACTTCTCCAACATTTGTGTTACCTGTAACAGCATTAGACCCACCGTACCACTTAGTTTTTAAGAATGTCGGCAAATTAACAGTATCTGTTTTTTCTGTTACAACATCAGGTAAGCCCTGTAAGCTACCCTTCAAAGGATCTGTGTCAACATTGGCAGCAGGAGTCCAATAACCAACACCATTATCTTTTGGCCAAGATTTATCACTAAAACCTCTAACCCAGAATGACCACCATTTAAACCAGCCGTCCTGAGTGTCCCAATTAGTACCCCAGGATGAGCCATCACCTTTGATCCATTTTCCATCAGTAGCAAAGGCAGTGTGATTATATCTTGAATAAGAATCCTTGAATCCGCCAAAACCATAATCAATCATATCCTGCCAGTT
Organism: Treponema sp.; assembly: GCA_017386165.1. Taxonomy (GTDB): domain Bacteria; phylum Spirochaetota; class Spirochaetia; order Treponematales; family Treponemataceae; genus Treponema_D. The sequence continues at coordinate 1,346 of JAFNQK010000235.1, read as the reverse complement.
ATCGTAGCCAGTATGATTCATTACGATATCCATTACTACACGAATTCCACGTTTATGCGCTTCGTTTACAAATGTACGGAATTCTTCAATTGTACCCATTGCCTGATCCATAAATGTCCAGTCCTGAGTATAATATCCATGGAACGCATAATGCGCAAAACCATTATTTGCACCACTGGTCCAACCATGAGTCTGCTCATAAGGCGCACTAATCCAGATAGCATTTACACCAAGGTCTTCCAGATAATCAAGTTTTTCTGTAAGTCCCTTAATATCTCCACCATGGAAAGAACCTACCCCATCAGAAGTTTTTACACGACCATAACTACCATCATTTCTTGTATCTCCATTATAGAAACGGTCAGTAAGAACAAAGTAACAGTTTACGTTATCCCAAGTAAATGTATTCTTTTTAACTGCATTAACAGTTGTCGTATAGCTTCTCTGTTCTGCATTTACTGTACTTACACTATTTGTCACTGTTGCATTTACGATAATTGATTTATCTGCTTCTGTAATACCAAGGTCGCTTACCTTAATTGTAAGAACATCGTTTGTAAAGTCCGAATATGTATAAGTTTCTGAAACATCTCCTGTTACAGTTACGGTTGCATCAGAAATTGTGTCATTACCATTTGTAAGAGTTACTGTAATTGAGTCGTTTACGCTTATTTCTCCAGATGCAGGAGAGATTGTTGCTGTTGGAGCAACTGGAACTGGAGGATTTTCAACAGTTACTTCGAGCCCCGATACTATAGGTGAAGGATTTGTTGTGGTAGGACTTGGAGATGAAGCAGTAGAATCATACCAGAATGTACCAGTATATTCTGTACCAATTGTTGAACCTTTATTAAGAATAAAACTTATTTTTCCACCAGAAGAATATTCTGTAAAATCTTCATAATACCAACCATCAGCATTTGCCATATATGTGTCAGGACATGCAGAAATTGATTGCTGATAATTCCAATCTCCATATATTTGTTTACTAAGTTCAACCTTACTTGAAGATTTTTCCCAAGCCCATAACTTTGGAGCCGCATTTGCTTTAATAAATACAATAGTCTTATCCGAAAAATCTACACCTTCGCCATATTCAACTGTAATTGTAGTATCTTTTCCAGAAGCTACTATAACATCTTTAGTTTCTTTGAGAGTTCCACCAGCATCATAAACTTTTACTTTCCATGTTCCAGGATAGCCTTTAAGAGTTACATTTCCAGAATCTTGTGTAAATGTTGTTTTCTCAGAAGCAATATCAGTTACCTGAACTGTGTACCCATTTACATTTGTATAATTTACTTTGACATTACCATAGTCAAGAATATAATCATCAGAAACTAATC
>JAFNQK010000234.1 GCA_017386165.1 Treponema sp. | reverse complement strand
GAACCATTCTCTGCACATATTTCTGCAAAATATATACCTCCCTAATATTTTTAATACAATGCGATTGTCGGTGCGTGCCGCTCGTAAAAGCACAGTAGCAAACTGTCCGCTTTATCCGGAGACTTGCCGCTGTGCCGTTTTTTATATTCGTCTTTCTTTTCAACTACTTTCTGCGTTTTATTATTATATGAATATCTGCGGTCTGACAACTGTTGCAGAAGCTCGTCATCGTTAGGGATGCCTGCTTCACTTAATGGAAATGTCATCCACATTTCACTTGCTGCACTATCATACTTGTTAGAGTCCATGGCTTTTTCACCAAAGTTTACCTCTACAATTTTTCTATAACCTCTGGCTTTAAGAATGTCCCCAAAAGGGCCACCGACACCGCCGCCGTCATATTTAGTGCATATATCTTTTTTATGGTCCACAAACATCTCATATAAATCGGCAAGCTCAACCATAGATTTTTTTCTGTACTCTTTAACTTTAATTACCTGCATTCCTTTTCTCATGGTAAAAATGCTGGCGTCCCCTCCAAATCTACTAAGGTCGCATCCAATGGAATAATCACCTTCCTGACTTGCTTTTCTTTCCATGGCTTCTTTAACTGATACTCTGTCCATTATACAATTATCGCCCTGTTTGCGATATTGCCCAAACCATACATGGAGCGCATTATCCTCATCAATTTCCATGTCTGCTTCAAGTTCATCAAGCAACTGTCTAGGAAAGAATGGATTGTCATACCAGTTAATTTCAATGTCTAATACATCTTTACGGGTTTTTATAACTTCCACGGCATCGTCTGGACCTTCTGGGTTATAGGTAAAATAAAACTCTGCGCCTTCAATACGAATAGTAGGCAATAACAGGCGCAAACTATCTTTACTTAATGACTGAGCTTCTTCACACCATACAAGGTCTATATTTACAACAGACTTCAAACTGTTTGCTGCCGTTGTATCCCGTAAGCCGTGAAAAATAACTTTAGAGCCGTTTTCGTGGAAGAGCCGTTCTTTCTGAATAGTCCATCCAGGAAAGTCCAGATAATTAATCTGGTCTACAAGCAGCTGATAAGAACTTTCTGCAAGTGAGTTCTGAACTTCTCGACAACACAATAAAGTATGCTTGTCTTTTGTCATTTTTTCGACAAGATGTTTAGCAACTGAAACAGATTTGCCTCCGCCCCTTCCTCCATGTATCGTATAAAATCTATGATGCTCCCTGAGCCTTGCTAATTTAGGAATTAGCTGAGTTTTATATAAATAAAGATATTTGTCCTGCTGTTCCCGTGTCATACTTGCGAACTGTTCACGGGATATTTGAGGGATTTCAGGTTCTGCAATTTTATAAGCTGATAAGTCCATTTACTTTTTTTTACTCTCCTTACCATGGACAACTCTATGAACGCTTATCTTTAACCATATTAATTCTTCTGCTGGACGATCATAATACATATCAAGTGCAATTAATTCTGCTTTAGTTATTTGAACCGGTCTTAAAAATCCGTCAGATGTATGGGTTTCTAATCTATGATGTCTTACCCATTTTTTAAACCCGTCTGCTTTTGCTAATTCGTAATTTTGAACTTTCTCTATTTCTTCAAGAATACAATACCTATTTAAAACTTCCCGATTGTATTTACTTTTCCTTGCTTTAATCATGGGAGCGTTAGCTATAGCCTTTGCTCTAATAATCTCTTTATTTTTCTGATAATAAATCTTATCTTTTTCTGCAATCTCTTCTTTGTGTTCTAATCTATATTTTTTGTTTCTGGTTCGTATTTCTTCTGCATGAGTTCTCATGTACATCTGTTT
>JAFNQK010000019.1 GCA_017386165.1 Treponema sp. | reverse complement strand
GAGATTGAGTTCGCTTTCGATGGACCCCTTTGTATTGAGGGTGAGTTCCTTTACATAACGCTGAATATCTTCAAAAGAACCGGACTGCTTGCTCAATTTTGGCTCAAGACGGACAGTTCCAAGCCGGAGACTGTGGGCCCCCGCCATTTTTCCCTGTTTCATGAGCATCAATTCTGTTGAACCGCCTGCAACTTCGAGAATGACAGTATCTTCCTGTCGTAGTTCGGCATCTTCGGCCTTTAGACATTCAGTAATCGCAAGATACATGAGACGATTTTCTTCGATACCGTCGATTACTTTTACCCTAAAACCAGAAGAAGAATAAATCTTGTCCATTACAGGGTCTTTGTTTTTAGCTTCTCGGAAGGCACTTGTGGCAATTACAGCAGTCTGCTCCGGGGTAATTCCCCAGCCAACAAGCTGTTCTTTATAGCGCTGTAGGATATGTAAACACTGGAGGGTTGTTTCGCGGGAGATATAACCATGACTGAACACATCCCGTCCCAAAGAAACGGGCATTTCAGCTCGGTCAAGAATTGTGCGTTTTCTATCTGAACTTAGTTCGGCAACCAGCAGGCGAACACCTGTAGAGCCGATTTCAATGACTGCTTCTGGTGTTGCCATGGTCGCCTCTCCATTATAATTTGTCTATAAGCATAGAACACTTACCACTTGGAATTGGAAGTGTCTTCTTTTTCTGGTCAATGATATTAATTGTAAAGTAATACAATTTTTCACTTTCCATCTGAATTTCCCATCCACGAGGACTCTTATTGCTCAAAATAGTAATAAGGTTGCGCTTGAGAGAAAGATTTTCGATTCCCATGATTTCGAGGTTTGGAATGATCCAGTCTACAGTCTTACGAGGAAGACTGATTGCAAGTCCGATTACGTTTTCAATCATGAGTGCAATTGTAGAAAGTCCTGCGCTTGCAAGGAAATGTTCACGAGGGAAGCCTTCTTCACCCTTCATAGTTGCTTTCTGAGCACTATTTGGTTTATACGCTTCGTAGAAATCACCCTTCTGGTTTTCGTCCGTTGGCATAAGACCTTCAAGAACGTAATAAAGGTGACGGATTGAACATTCGCGGGCAAGCTCGTATTTCTGGTATTTTTCAAGCCCCTTGATAATCACAAAGTTGAACATTGGGAAAACACCACCGCAGAAACCTTCTCCGTCTTCACTAAAGTGCTTGCTGTCTGCACTCAAGGTTGGGAAAGGATGTTCTGTTCCGAATGTCTGTGGATTGTTCAAATGTGCAACAAGGATTTCTGACTTGTCTGCATTTGGGATTTCAGCCAAAAGCGGCCAGAATCCGGCAATTGTTTTTTCCGGAAGTCTGTTTCCTTCTGCATCAAGATCGTGATAAAAACCTGTATTGTTATCCCACATCATGTTGTTAATGCGGGTTTTGATTGAGAAATAATTTCTTCGGTACTGGAAACTCAATTCTTTATCGTTGAGGATGTCTCCGAGGGCAGACATGTGAGCACAGTTGATTGCAACAGCGGCATTAAAATCAATTGGATAATAAGCTCCTTCGCGAGGAGAATTTTTCATTGTACTAGCTGCTGCAGGTGCCGCATAAAGTCCGTTTTCTTTCTTGAAAGTAGCATCAATCCATTCCATGTATTTCTGCAAGATTGGCATTACTTCCTTGATACGCTTTTTATTTGCAGACTTGTGGTAGAGATTGAATTCTGCCCAGGCAAACAATGGTAATCCAACACCTTCTGGATTATCTTTTTCCAGCATTGGTTCATTATTCTTTGCATCGTAACGCCAGCGGATTGCACCATTTTCTTCCTGTCGATCGTAAAAATAGTCAATGTTTGAGCTAGCCTCATAGTTACGGTTTGAATAAACCAAAAAGAATGACGACAGAATTGATTCGAACTGATCAATAACAAGTTTATCCCCAACAGGATAAATAAATTTACCATCAGAAGACTTTTCTCCGGATTTAGGATCAATCCAGTAATCAGAGAGCATCGTCCATGTCTTGTTATAAATATCTACAAAATCCTGATCGTAGAAATGGATTTTTGGAAAATCGTGTTTATTCACAAAAACTCCTGATACCCCATACAGGGCAAACAATTTTCCTTAGTATATCACAAATTTTCAAAAAACGGTATAATTTTTCAATATTCTTACTTTTTTTTGGAGTATTTAATGTATCAATCCTATGTCTATATAGAAGCACGCATTCAGCTTGAACCAGTTGAATCAGTTTTTACTAAAGACCCTTCCACAGGAAAAATCTCAATCGCTCCAATCGTATTAAAAAACACCTTTACTCT
>JAFNQK010000233.1 GCA_017386165.1 Treponema sp. | reverse complement strand
GTGTAAACGTAGGAATGGGTAAAGATCATACATTATTTACTAAGTGCGGCCGTAATATAACGCAGATCCGCGGCTACCGGCTGCTGCTGGAGCAAAAGCTTCAGGCAGAGGCTTTCAATTTCCCGCTCCATCTCGTTTATCGCCTCGTCGTTCTTTGCAACCTCTCGCGCCGCATTCACATCCCGCCCCATCAAAGCAATCATGGAACTCTCAATGGCAATTTCAATCATCTTTCCCATGCTGATAATTAAGCTGTTCAATTTCCGCAGTTCTTTCTCATATCTTTCACGCATATTTTCCTCCGTTATACAAAGGCGGCTCTCCACCGCTCAGCCGAATCTTCCGGTGATATAGTCTTCCGTCTTTTTCATTTTAGGCCTGCTGAAAAGCTGCTGGGTTTCGCCTTCCTCAATAATTTCTCCAAGCAGGAAGAAAACCGTCCTGTCGCTGATTCTGACCGCCTGCTGCATGTTGTGAGTTACAATCACGATGGTGTATTTTTCCTTGAGCTTCAAAAGGCAGTCTTCAATTTTTGATGTGGAAATCGGGTCAAGGGCACTTGTCGGCTCGTCCAGCAGAAGCACATCCGGTTGAAGTGCAAGAGCACGGGCAATGCACAATCTCTGCTGCTGACCGCCACTAAGTTCCAGAGCGTTTTTTTTCAGCTTGTCCTTAAGCTCTTCCCAGATGGCAGCATTCCGCAAGGCTTCTTCTACAATCTGGTCAAGCCTGGCCCGCTTTTTGATTCCGTAAGTCCTGGGGCCGTAGGCAATGTTGTCGTAAATGCTCATGGGAAAAGGATTAGGCTTCTGGAAAACCATGCCCACATTTTTCCGCAGAAGGTTCACATCGATTTTCGGGTCAAGAATGTTGCAGGAATTAAGCTTGTTCAGCTGCTCCTTTTTTCCGTCCTTCAACTCAATCAGTTCCTCCTGCCGCAGAAAAATCTCCCCCGTGATGCGGCATCCCTGAACAAAATCGTTCATGCGGTTTATGGATTTTAGCAAAGTAGATTTTCCACAGCCGCTTGGCCCGATAAACGAGGTAATCTGCTTTTCCCTGATTTCAAGATTTATGTTTTTGAGGGCGTGGAAATCCCCGTAGTATAAATCCAGATTTTGAATTCTGATTTTTTCATTTGCTTCCATTTTTTCCTCCCATCTTCCCCGCCGCAAAGTCCGCCAGCGCGTTTATCCCCGCCACCATCACAAGCAGCACGACCGCGGTGGCAAAGGCTTCTCCAGTGTGAAGCCCCTCGGAACTGAGCACATACATGTGAATTGCCAGAGTCCGCCCCGAGCCAAAAAGATTCTGGGGAATTTGGGCGACCGTTCCGGCTGTGTAAATCAATGCTGCGGTCTCTCCAACGACACGCCCCGTCGCAAGAATTATTCCGCTTAAAATTCCGGGAAGAGCGGAAGGCAAGACAATCTTAAAAACCGTGCGTAATTTTCCGGCTCCAAGGCCAAAGCTTCCTTCGCGTAAAGTCAAAGGAACAGCAAGCAGGGCTTCTTCCGTCGTCCGCATGATTGTCGGTAAAATCATGATTGCCACCGTTGCCGCTCCTCCCAAAAGTGAATAGCCCCAGTGCAAAAATCCTACAAAAAGCAGCATCCCAAAAAGGCCGTATATAATGGAAGGAATGCCGGTTAAAGTTTCAGCTGTCATTCGGACTAGCTTTACAAATCGCTTGCCTTTTCTTGCATATTCTACAAGATAGATTGCGCTTCCAATCCCCAGCGGGCAGGTAATCAAAAGCGCAAGCAGCGTTATTACCAGAGTATTTACAAAAGCCGGAATTACCGAGCAGTTTTCTGAAGTGTATTCCCGGCTGAAAAGGCTCGGCGACAAATAAGGAAGTCCTTTTACAAGAATGTATCCAATCATAAAAAGCAGGAGAAGCAAAGTAATGCCGGCAGAAAAATAAACAGCGATTCTTACAAAAGGGGCGCCTGCCCCTCGCTCCAGCCTCCTCACTCGGCAAGCCTCGCTCCGGTGTCTTTCGCTACCCCCTCTAGCGGGCTCAAACGCCGCCCGCAACGCCTGCTCTCTTTTTCCAATCATACAGGCCCCCTGTTTTTTACAAGATTAAAAGTAAGATTTATCAGAAGGATAAAGGCAAAGAGAACCACGCCTGTTGCAATCAGGGCTTCCCTGTGCAAATCTGCGGCATAGCCCATTTCAATTACGATGTTTGCCGTAAGAGTCCGCACTCCCTTCAAAATTGAATCTGGAAGGCGGACTTGATTTCCCGCGACCATAATCACCGCCATGGTTTCTCCAATTGCCCGTCCGATTCCCAAAATGACACCTGCCATAATCCCGCTTTTTGCGGCAGGTACTACAATGGAAAATACACTCCGTTCATGACTTGCCCCCAAAGCCCTTGCACCCTCATAATAGTTTTGTGGAACAGCATTCAGAGAACTTTCTGAAACGCTTACGATTGTAGGCAGAATCATCATGGCAAGCAAAAGAGATGCTGACAAAATTGAAGAGCCGTTTCCGCCAAAAATGTCGCGCACAAAAGGCACGATAATCATCAGCGCAAAAAATCCGTAGACGACGCTGGGAATTCCTGCCAAAAGATTTATGGCCGATTTTAATATTTTATGCAGCCATGCAGGACAAAACTTTGAGAGAAAAACGGAAGTCATAAGTCCTACCGGAAGCCCGATTATCAGTGCCCCTGCGGTAACATAAAGGCTTCCCACAATCATCGGGAAAATGCCGTACAGATTGTTTGCGGGCTTCCATTTTGTGCCTAAGAGAAAGTCTGCAAAACCGATTTTATGTATTGCAGGCAGTCCATTGGCAAACAGGAAAAGACAGATAAGAAGGACGGAGAAAATGCTGAATATTGAGCAGAGAAGAAAAAGATATTTGAAAAGAGTCTCTTTTACTTTCATAAGAACTCCAGAGGGGGAAATTTCCCCGTTTTGTTTAGTTCAGTTTAGTTTACTTCATTCCATTTTGTGATTTTTCCGGTGAAAATCGCCTCAACATTTTCTTTCGTAAGATTTTCCAGAGGATTTGCTTTGTTTACGATAACTGCAATTCCGTCAATTGCAATTGTGATTTCCTTTACGCCTTTTGCTTTTTCCGAATCCTTTAAGTCACGGCTTGCCATTCCAATATCACAGGTTCCTGCTATGGCATTGGAAACGCCCGTGCTTGAATCGCTTGTCTGAAGCTCAATTTTTGCATTTGGATTAACAGAGCCGTATGCTTCGATGAGTTTTTCCATAAGCGGAGAAACTGAGCTTGAGCCGGAAACCACCACTTTTCCTTCCGCCATGCTTGATTTGTATGCTTTTGACTGAACCTGAATGTATTTATTCCCAGCGACGATTTTCTGTCCGCCATCAGACAAAATAAAGTCCAGAAAATCCTGTGCGACAGGAGAAATATTTTCTTTTACGGCAACATTGAAGGACCTGCTGATTTTGTAACTTCCATTGTTGATATTCTCTACGCTGGCCTGGGCTCCGTCGATTTTCAATGCTTTGACAGATGAGTTCAATGAACCAAGGGAAACATAACCGATAGCGTATTTGTCTCCTGCAACGCTGGTAAGCATTACGGCTGTAGAATTGGTGATGGCCGCTTCATCTGTGGTATAGTCAACTTTTTTACCGGAAGCATCTTTCTTTTCGATTTTGAAAAGTTCTACGAAAGCACCACGGGTTCCAGAACCTTCTTCACGGCTCAATACAGAAATTGCTTTGTTATTGTTGAATCCTGAATTGCTCCAGGGCCAGGCAGATGCTGCTGT
>JAFNQK010000232.1 GCA_017386165.1 Treponema sp. | reverse complement strand
ATTTACAGGCTCAGGTTATAAATTACATGGATATGTTTGATTCATGTAAATGTAAAACCGATACAGTTGCAAATGACTTTTCTTCAATTCCTGATATAGACGCTAAAAGAAAAGCTGCATTAGATGCTTACAATGTATTTGAAAGTAAATTGAGCAAAGCTAAAAATGCAAAAGTTGATATTACAAATGTACTTGTAAAAGCAAATAAATGGATTACAAGCGGAAAGCTTTCAAAAGAATCCATGAGTTTAATTGGCCAGGCTTTAAAATCCATAAAAGGTGGGAATATAACTCTTGCAAAACGTTTGGACAAATTCCTTACAGAATTGGGAGAACCTGATAAACTACTCATTCCTGTAACTGATGAAGATATTATATATATGATTCAACAGGAACTTGGTAACATAACTACTGTTAATACGCAGAAGCATGGCGAGGCTTATATTTTTGCCGGATTCTATTACTAATGGGAGTAAATAAATGACAAACTTTAGACAGATTTTCGAAAATGACTGGTGCGGAATTGAAGTATTTCTTAAAGATGTATTATCTCCTGTCTTTGGTGAATATGAACAAGGGTATGACATTCTCACAAATGATTCTGATGTTCGAGAAAAAGCTAAAAATGCAAACATTACAGAAATTCGCCATGCCGCAACTTTTGATTTTTTTGGAAGCGAGCTCAAGGTCTTTGATATTACCGTAGGAGATAATAAGAAACTTGAAAATAATAAAGTTGGAATTCAGGCTCTTGTCCGTCAGTATATAAATCAGTTTGAAGGTGCTCTGATAATTTTCCATCATCAGAATGTAAAAAATCAGGAATGGCGCTTCTCATTTATTGAAAAAAGAATAAATGCAAAAGATTCCACTTCTGCAAAGAGATATACGTATATTCTTGGAAGACATTTGCCTGCAAGAACTATTTCTGAAAGATTTGTATATCTTGAAGTCCATAAAGATGTTCTTACGCTGAAAGATTTAACGGATGCCTTCAGTGTAGAATCCCTTACAAAAGAATTCTTCGGCCAGCTTTTTACATGGTATAGTGACTGGGCTTGCAAAGTATGTAAATTCCCAAGCGATAAGTGCATCGCGGCAAATGCAGACCTTACGACAGAAAAAAATGAAATAAACCTTATTCGCTTGATTACACGAATCATGTTTGTCTGGTTCATCAAACAAAAAAATCTTATTCCGACATGGATTTTTAATAGGAATGAACTTGCGGAAATCCTTACGGATGCAGATTTATCTTCTGACAAAAAGGGCAACTACTACAATGCAGTTTTGCAAGTGCATTGAATCGTTCCGCAATTGTCCTGCATCCGTGGTTTACGCCACATAAATAGGTATATCTTTTTGCATTTGTTGAATCTTTTCCAGAGTCCCCTTTATTAACAAAGCTTACGCGCCAATCTTTTGTGTTATCTGTAAAGTGAAAGAAAATAATTGCACTGGAATCGTTCGTCATTATTTTTCTAACACAATTTTGAATTGCAACACGACTTCGCTTTAATGCAACAGTATCTTTTAACTCAACATCAGCAAAGGTAATTGGAAATCCGCCGCGAACCTGGGCAATAATGCTGAATGACTTTACAAGTCGTTTATCACTTTCTGATAACTGCTGATTATCTGTTAATGTAGCATCCTTTGCTTTGTCAAAAATTGGTTTAATAAGTTCCTCAAAGATTCTATCTTTTCCGGGATATTTGTTTTCAAAAAGTGTGCGAAGGTTTGTTGCTGCTGTCATTTATTTGCTCCCTTATCTGTAGATTGTATTATTTCCCAATGTCCGCCCTTGTCTGCACCGACACGACGGATTATGTTTTTTTCTTTAAGCTTTGCAAAAAGTCGTTCTGCCTGGCGTTTACTTATATCCAGCTTCTCAGATGCTTCATGAGCCGTTAGGTTTGCATTTGCTTTTATAAGTGTAAAGATTCGTTCTTCATTTACACCGACATT
>JAFNQK010000231.1 GCA_017386165.1 Treponema sp. | reverse complement strand
GTCTGATATAAAAGTTTTAATTCGTCATTAATAAACTTTACTTTCATGTATTACCTTGTACGTAATATATAATATATTGATTTATTTTGAATTGTCAATATAAAAAGGAAGTTTTAGGTAATATTTATTTTTCTTATTTTCTTCGCTATGTATGTTCATCTTTTTCGCCATACCGAAACAAATCGCAAAAAATTGATTTTAGTTCGTTTCAACCGTATAAGTCATCTTTTGCAAAATCCCATAAACCGTGTTAGAATAGGTATAATTGTATGCAAAGGAGTCTGTTATGTCATCTTACAACGAAGAATCCTATGAAAATGCAATGATCGAACTGCTTCAAAACATGGGGTGGCAGCATGTTTACGGCCCTGACATTGAACGCGACTGGCATTCTCCGCTTTATGACTCTGTGCTTGAAGATTCTGTCCGTCGATTGAATCCTAAAGCTCCCCAGCAGGCAATTTCTGAAGCACTCCTAAAACTCCGTAATTTTGAAAATGCTGAACTTATAAAAAAGAATGCGCTTTTTATGGAATACCTTCAGAACGGAATTGAAGTAAGTTACAGCGCGAACGGTGAAAGTGAATCTCAAATCATTTATATTGCCGACTTTGAAAACGCTGGAAAGCCTGGCGATAAAAATTCTTACATTGTTGCAAATCAGTGGACATTTATAGAAAACTCAAACAAGCGGCCGGATATCCTTCTTTTCTTAAACGGACTTCCTGTCTGTCTTTTTGAATTGAAATCTCCTAGTCGTGAGCAGACTGATGCAAGCGAAGCGTATACCCAGATTCGCAACTATATGCACGAGATTCCTTCCATGTTCATTTACAACTGTATCTGCGTAATGAGCGATCAGCTTACAAGCAAGGCGGGAACAATCACAAGCGGTGAAGACCGTTTTATGGAATGGAAATTGCAACGAAGTTCCCCGCGCAAGACAAAAGACGGTAATATAGAGTCAAATGAATTTGCGGATTTTACCACTTTCTTTGAAGGCATTTTTCAGAAAGAACGGCTTTTGGACATCATCAAGAATTTCATTTGTTTTAACAACGACGGAATAAATTCCTATAAGATTCTTGCGGGCGACCATCAGTATTTTGCTGTCCGTAAGGCTGTGGAGCGTACCAAGATTGCAGTTGACGGCGATGGAAAAATAGGTGTCTTCTGGCATACTCAGGGGTCGGGAAAATCGCTTTCTATGGTTTTTTATGCCCATCTTTTGCAGCAGGCAATTGATTCGCCTACCATTGTTGTAATCACCGACCGCAACGATTTGGACAATCAGCTTTATGGGCAGTTTTCAAATTGCAAGGAGTTTTTGCGCCAAGATCCGGTTCAGGCAGAAAGCCGTGAACATCTCAAAAAACTTCTTGAAGGACGCAAGGCAAACGGTATCATTTTTACAACTATGCAGAAGTTCGAGGAAAGTGATGAACCACTCAGCGACAGAAAAAATATTATCGTAATGGCGGATGAAGCCCACCGTGGTCAGTATGGTCTTGCAGAGAAAATCAAAACTTCAAAAAACTAAAAAGGCGAGTTGATTGCCCGGCGTACAATCGGCACTGCACGAATAATCCGCGACAGTCTTCCTAACGCAAGCTACATCGGTTTTACAGGCACGCCGATTTCACGCGAAGACCGCAGTACAATAGAAGTTTTTGGAAACTACATTGATGTTTATGATATGACACAGGCTGTTCTGGATGGTGCAACCCGCCCTGTTTACTACGAAAGCCGTGTTATTAAGCTTAAGCTGGACGACAAGGTTCTTGCTCAGATTGATGCCGAATATGACCTTCTTGCACAGAATGCTGATGAAGAGGTAATTGAAAAAAGCAAGCACGAGCTTGGCAAGATGGAAGAAATACTTGGCCACGAAAAGACAATAAATGCTCTTGTTGATGACATCCTGGACCACTACGAAAACGAACGCCAGTATCTTTACACTGGTAAGGCAATGATTGTTGCCTACAGCCGTTCAATTGCTATGAAGATTTATAAGCGCATTCTGGAACTGAGGCCGGAGTGGGCGGGGACTTCGACAGGCTCAGTCACCTCAGTTGCGAACGATGCAAAAGTCGCAGTTGTAATGACGGAAAGCAATAAGGACCCGGAAGAATGGCGTGCAATTATTGGAAACAAAACACACAAGCAGGAACTTGCAGCCAGGTTCAAGGACAATGACAGTCCGCTTAAGATTGCAATAGTTGTAGATATGTGGCTTACAGGATTTGATGTTCCAAGCCTTGCAACAATGTATGTTTACAAGCCTATGGAAAGCTACAACCTTATGCAGGCAATTGCCCGTGTAAACGGAACATCCTTCGGATGTTCATCGAGTTTGCTACGCAAACTCGCAGCATGACTGCGAGTTTTTGCAAAGCAAAAACTCGGTAAGCAAGCGATAGCTTGCGACGAATCGCAAGCGTGCTAAAACAGGCAATGAGTGATTACACCGTCCGCAACCGCAAGAATTATGGCGAGATGGATGTTGCAAAACGTGCATATCCCAAGTTCCAGGAAAAACTCGAAGTCTGCCGCAATCTTTTCTTTGGTTATGATTATACTTCGTTCTATGATGGCTCTGATTTAGAACGCGGAAAAATAATCAGTGGGGCGGTAAACTTTATTGTTGCACCGGACAAGGAAGAAAAGAAACAGAGCTTTATAAAAGAAGCCCTTATGTTAAAGCAATCGCTTTCCCTTTGTTCTTCCATGATAAAAGAGCAGATGCGTATGGAAGCGGCTTTCTTTGAATCTGTCCGTGTTCTTCTTATGCGCCTTTTGTATAATCCAAGCGGCAAAAAGTTCAGCTTAAAAGAAATTAATGAGCGGATAAATGAACTTCTTAAACAGTCTGTAAAATCCGACGGTGTAATAAATCTTTTCTCTGATGTTGGCGAAAAAGTAAATCTCTTTGACCCGACCTTCCTCGAAAATATTTCAAAGATGAAAGAGAAAAACCTCGCCGTAGAAATGCTCAAAAAACTTATCGAAGAACAGGTAAAAGTTTACAAACGTACAAACCTTGTGAAATCAGAAACCTTCAGCGAACTCATCCAGCAAACTCTGAACCGCTACCTTAACGGAATGCTCACAAATGAAGAAGTAATTCAGGAACTTTTGAAGCTTGCAAAGGAAATGCTGCACGCAAGCGAAGAAGGAAACAAACTGGGGCTGACGGGCGAAGAACTTGCTTTTTATGATGCGCTCACAAAACCTGATGCCGTAAAAGATTTTTATTCCAATGATGAACTTGTTGCGTTAACAAAAGAACTTACCGAAACCCTGCGCAAGAACAAAACAATCGACTGGCAGAAAAAAGAATCAGCCAGAGCAAAAATGCGGATTCTTGTTAAGCGACTTTTAAAGAAATACAAATATCCGCCTGAAGGTCAGGAAGATGCATTGAAGACCGTAATCAGTCAGTTCGAAATGTGGACTGATGCGGAAACTGATTTCAATGAACTTCAGAAACCGACGGAATGTTATGTGATGAATGAAGATGTTGGCTTAAAATATGTTGCGCAGGAAAATCTTGAATATAAAGGATGATTCGGTTTAGAATTCCATTGATGTAAGAACTTGCAGGGTAAATGAAGATGGATTTTCATTTAGTAGCATTAAACACATCTTTTTAGTGGTACTAAATACTTGTGTTTGGTTCCGCTAAATGCTATAATAGATTGTATGATAAATATGGAGCTTATTTTAAGTACATCTGCACGGCAGAAAGAAGAAATAGAAAATATAGACGCAAAGTTGTCCGTTCCGCGCGTTTCGGCAAAAATTCCATCCTCTCTTAAAGAATTTGCGCGCATTATAACTGGAATCAGGC
>JAFNQK010000230.1 GCA_017386165.1 Treponema sp. | reverse complement strand
ACTGGTTTAGATATTCAGTTCCAGTTTCTGCTATTAATCTTGCTGTTCCGCGGTTTGACTGGGTTTCAGAAAGGTTTTCTATTATCCAGCAGGATTTTATGTTCTCGACCTCAGTGGCGGCTTTGTTTGGATTGTTCAAAATCTCTATATAATTTTTTACAGACTGACTCCAGAAGTTATCTGCGGCGAGAGTATGGTCAACATTTAATAATGTAAAACCTGTTGCATGAATGTATTTTGTGGGAGTAAATAATTTTATATCGAGAGCAGAGCCATCCAGATTTTCCAAAAGGTATTCCTTGAAGCGTTGGGTTAGGGCTGTAAAAAGAATCTGTTCTTTTGAACCGTATTCAGGATTTTTGAGCCAGTATTGAACCGGGTCGCTGAAATTCTTGGTTGGAACTAAAATAGCCGGCATCGGACCTGCGTCTTCGGCGGCAACATCTGTATAAAATAGATGGCGGAGTTTTAAGTTGATTCTTCTTGTTTTTGAAGGAAAATCTGGCTCTGGAACCGGCATTGTGTATTCAAGCTTTTTCTGCTTGTGCAGAATGGAAAATTCTTCTTCAAGGGTATCCAGAATATCTTCTTTTTGAGTGTTTCCTACAATAATTATGCTGTATAAATCTGCATCGAGAAATAAGGGGTAACTTGCAAGAATGTCCATGTAGTTTGTATGTTCGAGAATGTCGTTTTCTGTGTCGTACATATTGCGGTATAGGTTTGAATCGTACATATAGCGCATTGCACGGTTTGTAAGCTGGTTAACGGGACTTCCGCCTGCAAGTCGCTTTTGAGTCTGAACCGAATAAACGTAGCTGTCCGCATCGGCAGGGGCAATTTCTCCAAAAATTAGGGCTTTTGAAATTGCCTTGATGCAGGGATTCTGATCTTCTTTTATACATTCGATAGAAATTATGCTTTTATCCTGTAAAGTCTCTGAAAGAACTTCGGGGTAGCTTTCAAGAATTCCCTGAGTCTTAAAGCGGTTGATTTCGGTCTGGATATTTGAAGCAAAGGCGTTTGCCATTACATTCTGAAAGCCCGGAGTAGTGTTGTCCCCAAGTTTTCCGCCTTTTAGAGAAATCATTATGACTACATTGCTGGATGAGGTGTTGGTTTTGATTGTGACAGGGATTCCGTTTTTTAGAGTGAAGAAGGAATAGTTCTTTTTGCTTTCGTTAATAAAGCGTTCCAGGGCTTCTTTTGATTCAATTTCGGAAAGGTTTGCAAAGTTGTTTTCTTCTTCTATATTATTGCTTGCATCCTGCTGCAATTTCTGCATATACCAGGAGCCGTTTTTGCTATTTACAGGAATGTATCCTGCTTTTGCAAAAGTGTTTTTGTATTTGTTATAAGTTTTAGAATTAACCAGCGTAAAGATAAATGGGTCTTCGGAGCTGTAGGCGGCGATAATTTCGTCGATGTCCTGGTTCTTGATTTCTGCAGGGCGGTCGCACATTCGTTCTGCCAGCATGCTTGAGTCGATGGAGTCTTTGTTTTCAGAAAGCTGTTCGATTGCCCAGTAGTCGGAGAGGTGTTCCATAAAGGTGGTTGAACTAGCAGTTACTTCGTTAAACTGTTCTGAAAGAAGATTTTTTGAAAAGTAAAACTCTTCTGTAGGGGTTATTTGTGCTCCGCTGTGAATCTTGTTAAAAAAGAGTTCACTCTGTTCTACCGGGGATTTTTTATTTTTTTCTAATAGAGACTGAATAATGATTCTGCTTGAGCCGTTTTTGTGAGCGGCGGCGCAGTTGATGTATTCTTCGCCGCGGATGTTCAAAACTGGTTCTTTTATCAGGTTCTTTTTAAACGAAGAATAGTCCTGATTAAAAATCGTACTCAATAAATCGCTCTGATTTAAGTCCAGGGAAGTATATTGGACTACGACCTGTGTTAAATCCTCTGAAAACTGCGGATCGTAAAGAACAAATTTTTTCTTTTCGGCGCCGGCTTTTACTGGAACAGGTCGGCTTGAGTTTACAACATATCCGTATGAACCAAAGGTGCTTTTAGCAAGCTGAAGAGCCGCTTCTTTTTTGATGCTTCCGCTGATAAAAAGGGCACTGTTTTGCGGTGTGTACCAGCTTCTGGCGATGTTGCTTAGAATAACTCGGGCCTGGGCAGGAGTTGTTTTTGTAAAAAGTGAAGGGTAAATGCCGGAGTCCTGTTTCCAGGGGGCCTGTGAGAAAACCCGGGAGTCAATGCTTGAATTAATAAAGGCAGCCGGAGTGTAGGCGTACTGCATTACTTCGGTTTTTAATTCTGTAAGTTCTTTCTGGATATTGTTGTCTGTAAATGCAGGGGCAAAAGCATGGCGGCTCAACTGTTCCATGGTTTTGGAAACTTTAGAAGGCGGAATTACAGTGAGGTAGCGGGCGCTATCGGCATTACATTCATATTTGAGGGAAGGAATATCATCCCAGTCTACAGAGCCGTACTTAAAAAGATTGGTGTATAATTTAAAAAAGCCGGTATTGGATGCACTTTGACTAGAAATACCTGCCCGAACGGTGTATTCAATTCTAACGGGCGCGCTAGAAAAATCTTCAAGCACAAAAAGCTGCATTCCGTTTTCTAATACATATTCTGAATAATTTTGTCTGTTGATATACTCTGACTGTGAAAACCCTAAGTTGGCAATGCTAAAACAAATTAGGGCAAAAACAAGTGATAAATACCGATTTTTCATATATTGATTATAACTTATGGTAAAAGTATAATCAAATTTATGCCGACAGTAACAGTTTTAGAAAAAGCAAAAGAGACATTTAAAATTCCTCAGGAACTTACAAATAATAAAAGAAATCTTACTCAGGAAGAAATCTCTGTTCTCATCAAAAACAGGAACTCAAGCCAGTTTGCAGACTGGAAAAACGTTTTAGTCAGCGCAGAAGAAGGTGCTTTTGACCCGGAATTGATTTCGGATTGCCGCTTTGAAGGATATGTCGTTCTTGGAAAAATAAGAAACGCCACAATTAAATATCACGACCTGGAGCTTTTTGTCGGCCTTGAAAAATGTCTTATCAGAAACTGTGTAATCGGTGATTTTTGTGCGGTAAAAAATGTTGCATATCTTGAAAATTATCACATTGGAAATAATGTAATTCTTTTCAATATTCAGGAAGTTTGTTGTACAGAACACAGCCGTTTTGGAAATGGCATTATTTTTGACAAAGAAGATTCTTCTTATCGCGTATGGGTAGGGGTCGCAAACGAAAATGACGGAAGAGCGGTTCTTCCTTTTGAAAGCATGATTCCTTCTGATGCCTATATCTGGACTCAGAACCGTGCAGACAAAGAATTGCAGAACAGATTTATTGAACTTACGGATTATGGTCATTGCAAAGCTCGCAACACCCACGGAATAATAGAAGACAATGTTGTAATCAAGAACTGCAGCATCATTAAAGATGTAAAGGTTTGTTCTGAGGCATATATCAAGGGTGCCTTTAAGATTAAGAATGTTACGATTCTCTCAAGTAAAGAAGAAGAAACTCAGATTGGTGAAGGGGTTGAGCTTGTAAACGGTATCGTCGGCTACGGCTGTCGAATTTTCTATCAGGCAATTGCTGTTAGATTTGTTCTTGGCCGCAACTGTCAGTTAAAGTACGGAGCAAGACTTATTAATTCTGTGCTTGGGGACAATTCTACTGTCAGCTGTTGTGAACTTTTGAACAATCTTTTGTTCCCGTTCCATGAGCAGCATCATAATTCTTCTTTCTTGATTTCTACTATTGTAATGGGACAGTCTAATATTGCGGCTGGGGCTACCATTGGCTCAAATCACAATTCCCGCAGTCCTGATGGAGAAATCGTTGCTGGTCGTGGATTCTGGCCGGGGTTGTGTACCAATTTTAAGCATAATTCTAAATTTGCTTCTTTTGTTCTGGCTTCAAAAGGAAATTACAATTACGAATTGAATGTAAATTATCCGTTCTGTCTTATTTCTCCAGGCGAAAAGATGGGGGACCCGATTCATGTGCTTCCTGCCTGGTGGTTTATGTACGATATGTTTGCCATTGTTCGCAATAAGTATAAATTTGTTGGAAGGGACAAACGGGCTGTAAAAGTTCAGAATATTGAAATGTCACCTTTTGCTCCGGATACCATGCAGGAAGTGCTTTCTGCCCTGGACAGAATTATTGTTCTCACTGCTAATAACCTTGAAAGCATCGATGCAGAATGTGCTTCTAGCGCTGATACTCCAGAAAAATTGCATCAGGCAGCCAAGGATTATCTTCATCAACATCCTCTTGCCAAGTTTACTTTGACTGATATGAAGTGTCAGAAAAAGTTTGGTGCAACAATCTATAAACCGGTTCAGGCGTATAAGGCTTACAGAAAAATTCTTAAATATTTTGCAACCCAGTGTCTTTTTGACTATTGCGTAAAGAATGGTTTGCAGCGCTTAAACTCTGAAACTGTAAAAAATATCTGTTCTTTTGAACTTTATAAGGAATGGAAAAATGCCGGCGGTCAGGT
>JAFNQK010000018.1 GCA_017386165.1 Treponema sp. | reverse complement strand
GACACCTTCCCCATTGGCAAACGGCATCGTTTCAGCCGTCACCTAAAAGAGAAGTGTTCGCCACCCGGTATCCGTGCTTGAAACAAGCTCCGTGCCTAACAATGGTTGCCTTTAATGTTTTTATTCTAATATATCGTCTTGATTGCGTCAATTGCTCAAAATGTGAACAAAGACACCTGTTAGGCAAAAGCTAAACTTTAAATCTTGCAAGTCTTTTTTCAGAATATTCGGAGAAAGAATAAAATTCTTTTAAATACTTTCGCTATAAAACCTTGTGCTGACAATGCATTTTTCACACTTATGGCTGTTAACAAGTTTTTCCATTCGCTTTTCCGCCGTTGATTTTATTTTTGGAGCAGAATCTTTAGAAACAACAATGCGCGGGAAATAAATTCTCTTCAAGTCTTTGCCACTCATATTTTCCATCCGAAAACTCCATTTCAGAAAGTTTTGAATAAACTGTATTTATTTCCTCCGAACAGCCGTCTATTTCTTTTGGATCTATCTGCATAATATCATCTGCCTTTATTGAATGGATTTCTCCATTTTTTACAACATAGGCAGAAACTTTGTCATAATCTATCTGTTCTTGTTCTCTTACCAGGGCGTCTGCCTTAAATCCTTCTTCTTGCAGTCTAGCAGCATAAATGCTGTTGTTTATTGTTTCAAGAATATAAGGGCTATGCGTTGTCAGAATAAGTTTGTTCTGACCATCTTCATTTAAGCTTGAAAGCAAAAACTGAATTATATTCTTCTGCGAATTTGGAAAAAGATTCTGTTCTGGCTCTTCAACGATGTTTACAAAATAAGAATTAAATGCTTTGTTCTTATCAAGAACTTTTTCAAATTCTTTCTGCTCGTTAACATTCTTGAATTTTAATTCCACTCTTCTTTTTTTTATAGTATCAATAAAATATTTTGTCACAAGGAACAAAGGCACTGCTGACTGAAAACCACTGGCAGCTTCATTCAAAGAGACTGTATATCGTTCTGACTGCAGCTCAACTTTATTTTTTCGTTTATTATAATGTACGCTAAGATTTTCTATAGGAAGAACAGAATTTTGCACTTCTGGCGAATTAATCACTTCATCATACACATACAAAAAACCCTGCATAGAATCTGGCAGAAGCGGAAGCTGTGCGAATCGGTCTACAATCCCAACCAGATTTCTTTCAGATGGTAAATACTGAATCTGTGGACGAATATATTTTTCTGCATTTTTAGTTTTAATAGAAAGCTTTTTATGGCTTAATGTAATATGTATGAAGTCAGATATGTACTCTACTTCACTTTCATCTTTTAGAAACGATTCAATCCGTTGATATGACAGAAGATTCTTAAGAAAAGTTAATGTCTCTACTTCTTTAGTTGTTTTTTTTCCAACAAGCACCGCTTTTTCTACCCAGCAGAGCGAAGAAAACAATTTGGCAACGGTACTTTTTCCAGCCCCCTGAGAACCTACAAAAAGAGTTAAATTACTAATATCAATAAAACCATCTTTTGAATCGGTAGCACCTTTGCCTATTGGACCGAAATTCTTTATGCGAAGTTTAGTCATAATTCAAATATATCCTTTTTCCAAGTAAAAATCCATAGAACAAAATAAGCAACATTCCCTATTCTTCCCAGGCATCCTTTGCCACACGACAGTACTTGCTCTCCAAATACTTTCGTTGTACATTCTCGTCCTTGCGGCACTGGTAGCTGGAAAGCGGCTTAAGCGTGGTGCGGTGATAGTCGGGATTGATGTCGGTAAAGTAAATCTGGTCGCGGCGAAAGAGGTTCAAATCTAGCATTTCTACATCGTGGGTGGCGCAGATAATCTGAGCATCGCTCACCTTGCCTTTAATAAAACGTCCTACAAGCTGACGAACAATCAGAGGATGCAGGTGGCATTCTATCTCGTCGCAGACAAAGGTTTTTCCCTTCTGAAAAATATCCATAATCGGGCACATGAGCTTTATGAGTTTTTGCGTTCCCATAGATTCTTCTATTAATTCGAGTGAAAACCCCTTATAAATTGTTTTTACGGTTGTGGTTAAAACCGGCTGGTTCAAGATCATTGCCCTAATTGCAGGTGGCATATCCGGCGGAAGCTCTGCCGCCGTCATAAGGCGCTGTTCAGACTTTGGCTTAATATCAACAATATCGCTGCCTGTTTTCCGCAGGAATTTAAGGAACATGTCTTTTATCTTTTTATCATGCTCCATCTTGCTTACGGAATATTCAAGCCAGTTATTATTATCGTTCATCAGGACTACTAGGCCTTCGCTGTAAAAAAGATAGGCATTCGAAAGCTCTTCATAGTTCAGGTTGTTTACCGCAAGGCTTAGGACCAGCTTGTTGGGGATAAGTTTTTCCTTGCACATGCTTTCTATACGGCTGAATTTTTCTGCCGCCTTAACCTTCATTCCGTCTCTGCTAAAAATAACTCCCATCCTGCCGTTTGGTGCATAATAAAGAGTTTCCTTAATAATTTTCTGGGTATCGTAAGAAAACCTGTAAATATAACGGGTCTTTTTCCAGACAAATTCCATCTCGTATTCGGTAGGCTTATCCGGGCTTAATCGGTGGGGGGCACGGTTTAACAAGCTCCCTGGCTGCAAAATATGGCTTGTAAGCACCATGCTCTGCATAATTGCCATCCCAGTGAGCACACTTGTTTTTCCGGTAGCGTTTGAGCCGTAAATTGCACAGGCCGGATTTACCCGCTCGTTTTCGAAACGGATAAGGGAGTTTTCAAAGGTATCATCGCTATTTGCCCTCAGGTCGAGCGTAACCTTGTCGCGGATGCTCCGTACATTTGAACAAGAAAAATTCAATAACATATTTTGCCCCAGATAACTAGATGCCGGACTTGATGCGGCATGACAATCGTCGGTAATGATGCGTTACAAACGTGCATAGCAATGCCTTATTAACGTTAATAACGCCCTTTTATAGAGCTTTATAAGATAGTGTTATACTAGTTAATCACATATCGTTATAAAAGTCAATAAAATAGTATTATTTATTAATATAAATGTCGTATTTACAAAAATATTACATTATTCTCGGTTAAAGCAAAAATTTTCTTTAGCATAGTATTGACACAATTTTCTCGATATGGTAGGGTGTATATGAGGGTAAAGGGGCTCAGGCAAAAAAAATGCCCCCTTTCAAAGAACGGTATTCGCAGTACCGGACTTAAAGGAAGCACCCTAAAATGGTTTGACACATCTGTGAGAATGTATCACCAGTCGAATGTTGATATTGTATCACAGATTCGCCGTTCGTGTCAAAGGAAAAATTTTTGCTCCCAAAACATATAAGCGGGGCAAGCCGGAAGTCTTGGTTCGGCTGACTTTTGGAAGGATTTAAATCATGGAAGAAATAAAAACTTCCTTTAACGGCAAGGATGGCAACGGCGGTCTTACATTGTATGCCAATCCTTTTGGCACGGGCAAAAAGTTCTACGGACGTTTTGAACGTGATGTTCTTAGCATGGAAAACCTTGTTTCGCGCGTACAGGAAAAGAATCCAGGTGCGGATGAAATCATCATCAACACTGCAATCAGCTACATCAAGCGCGAGATTCTGGCAGCCTTAAAAGAAGGCAAAGCCGTAAACCTGCTTGATTTAGGCGAGCTGTATATAGGTGCAAGCGGAAGCGTGGCTAGCGATTCTGCAAGCGACGTACAGGATCTTACGCTCTGCGTAAAGTTTTCTGCCAGCCAGATACTCAAGGATTCCATTGCAAATGTTACGATTGGCAAGGTGGTACTTTCTGACACTGCCCCTGCAATCAACAAAATCTTCAACTGGTTTACAGGCGAAGAATCCACTACCCTTACGGCAGGAAAGAACGTCATTTTGGAAGGCAAGCGGCTTAAGCTTGGCTCAGACGAAAACTGCGGTCTTTTCCT